>JAEYPG010000642.1 GCA_023410975.1 Pseudomonadota bacterium | reverse complement strand
GTCCACGCGCGCCATCTCGTGGTCCCAGCTCGCGCGCCGCACGCTGCCCGGCACGAGCGTGTGCGTGGGCGACAGCAGCTCGATGGCGTCGCGCTGCTCGGTGCCGGCGCTGTGGTGGTAGCGCACGGTGCCGGCGGCATTGGCCGGCAGCCGGCTGGCGTCGTCGAAGAGCACCAGTTCCTGCAGCGGCGTGCCGTTCGCCGCGGTCGGTCACGAGCTGCACCTCCAGCGGCACGCCGACGAGCGAGCGAAGATCGAGTTGCGCGTCGGTGCTCAGACACGTGAGCCGCAGCGTGACGCCCTCGCAGACGCCCTCGCTGACGTACAGCCGCTGCGGCAGCAGCACGTCCTCGAACAGCGGGTCCAACCGGGGGCCGAAGCGCAGCCGGAGGGCACGCTGCGCCTGGTCCAGCAGCAGCGACAGCGGGTTGCGGACGATGTTGTGCAGGTTCGTGGGCTGCCTCTCACGGGAAGGGCGCAAGCCGCGCCGGTTGCTACAGCAACGGCCTCTCACCGGCGCGGATATCGCCGCGGTGGAGCACCCGCGCGTCCTGGGCCGATATCAACTCCAGCCGCGTAAAGCTGTTGCGGTGGGCCACCAGCGGGAAGATGCGCTCCAGCACCTGGGCGAAAAGGCGCAGCGCGGCGGTGCTGCCAAAGCGCTGATCGTCGATGCTCAGCCTCACCTCGGTGCCGCGTGCCAGCCAGCGCATGCTCTGTCCCATCCAGGCCTGGGCGGGCCGGGCCTCGATGGCAGTGAGTGACTGCACCACGCGCTCGCTGTTCGCGTCGCGGGACAGGTTGTGCAGGCGCAGCAGCTCGCGCACGGCTTCGATGCCTGCTCCGGTGAGCCACAGGTGGTTGGGCTTGAGCGCGGAGATGAACTGCCAGGCCTGCTCGCCGCGGCGCTCGAAGCGCCGGCTTGGCGTGGGCGGCTGCAGCAGCCGAACCTGGCACACCTTACCGCCGTCGGCCACCAGGTCGCCGCCGGGATGGCCGATGGACAGCTCGCGCGGCAGGTTGGCGTTGGTGGCTGTGACGTCCACCATGAGGCTCCCTCCCTGCAGCGGCGCCGGCTGGCCGTCCGGGCCAACGAGCTCGATCACCGCTGGGTCGTCGGCTTCGGGCCCCGGGTCGTGCCGCGGCACCCAGCCGCGTCCTGACCCCGCGTACGCCCACGACAGCAGCGCCGGGATCGTCTGCAGCGGCTCGTCTGGCTGAGGCTGCTCGGGCCCACGCAGGACCCGGTCGATGGCGTAGACCTCGGCGCCCCGGGGATGCTGGGCGTCTGGCAGCACCGTGTAGCGCGCCGGCTGTCGCTCGTCCTGCAGCGGCTTGACCCGCGTGGCGAACAGGTTGACCACCGGTGTGCAGCCGGGCAGGAGGTTCGACGGGCCCAGGCTCTGCAGCAGCGTGGCCTGCGGGCTGCCCAGCGCGACGCCGCCCAGCGCGTAGTGCAGCTCCACTTCGCGCGCGGGCGAGGCCTGCAGCGCGGCCGGCCAGGGCAGGTCCACGAAGTCGAACTTGGCCGGGAACGCGAAGTACTCGATGAGCAACCGGTACGCGCCGGCGTGGGCGTCTATGAGCGCCTCGCCGTCGGCGAAGCCCACCGGGCGAGGCAGGCAGCCCTCGGCTGTGCGCCAGGGGCCGCCTGCCTCGCGCTCGTTCAGCGCGCCCAGCGCCTGTCCGCACAGCGCCTCGCGCAGGGCGGCCACCTGCAGGGCGTCACCCCGCAGGTGCAGCCGCAACGGCGGATGTGTGTTTGCGGGCCAGGTGGCTTCCCGGGCGGTGAGCGCCAGCTGCAGCGAGAGCACGGCGGTAGTGCCGGCAGGCAGCGGCGTGCCCGCGGGCGCCTCGGCCCTGCCACGCAGCCTCAAACCGGCCACACGCAGTGGCGGCAGCGCCAGCTCGTACGCGGTGCGAAAGGCGCAGCGCACGCCGCGCACCGGCGCAGACCTCAGCATCGTGCCGCGCGGCAACGTCAGCGGCTCGCCCGCAGCCACCTTCGCGGGGTCCGGCTCGAAGACCGCGATCGAGCAGGAAGGTAAGGGACGCAGGTACTGCGGCGCCAGCCGCTGCAGCAGCGCGTCGGTCAGGCGCGCTTGGCTGTGCTCGATGTGCCGGCTCGCCCGGGCGTTGAGCAGCGCGGCCGCCTGCAGCAACCGTTCGACCTGCGGGTCCTCGCTCAAGCCCTCGCCCGTGATGCCCAGCCGTTGCGCCATGGCGGGGTGGCGTTCGGCGAACTGGGCGGCGTCGGCGGCGAGCCGGCGCAATTCCACTTCGTAGTGACCAAGCAGGTCATCCATGCCCGTTTCCCTCCCGAGCTTGTTCGTGGTCTTGCAGGCATTGAGCCGGGTTGGGCTCGGAGTGGGCAACCAAGGAAAACCAGCAGCAACACTTGGATACGTGTATCCGTGGTGGCACGGGGCGATGCCGGGCCTTCAAGCTTGAGCCTGTCTCGCCGCTGCGCATGCGACAGCGTGCTGTACGAGCACCGTGGGTGCCTGTGGGGCCTGCACATGGTGGTGGGCGGTCAGCGCTGGCTCATGGACGACTGGCCTGCGTTCCTGGATTCGGTGAAAGACCAGGGAGGCTCATGGACTGAACCTCATCTCGTTCGTCTGCGCGGCGTGGAACAATGCCGGGGCCGGTGAAGCATGAACCGGCTCACACACGGAACCCCATGAAGCTGGCTGCTTGTGTCCACTATCACGGTGACGGCGCCTTGGCGGCTGCCGTGGCCTTTGACGACTGGGATGCTCCTGAAGCGACCCGAACGTTCACGTCCCGCGTGGCCCATGTGGACAAACCAGCGCGCGGAAAACCCGATCTTCGCGAGCTGCCGTGCCTGCTGCTGTTGCTGCAGGAGCATGCTCTGAAACCCGATGTCATCGTGATCGACGGGCCGGTCCATCTCGATGCGGCGGAAATGCCCGGACTGGGCCGAAGCCTGTACGACGCTCTCGGTGGCCGAACCCCCATCATCGGCGTCTCGACCAGATCGATGCCCGGAATGCCGGCGCAGTTCGAGGTGTTCCGGGAAGAAGAGGCGCGGCCCGTCATCGTGACCTGCGCCGGCATCGACATCGGTGCTGCCAAGGTGAGAATCCGCACCATGCATGGCAAGCGACGCGTCCCGACCCTGCTGAAGCTGGCGGCCCGGATCGCGCGGGAGGGCGCCTCTTAGGCTGTTGCGCCGCGTCGGGCGAGGGGGCTTCGTCCTAGTAAAGACTCGACGGCGGTGATCCGTAGTGCCTTCTGAACATGGCCGTGAAGGCGCTTTGGCTCGCGTAGCCGCATTCGAAGGCAATGTCGATCACCCGCCATC
This sequence comes from Pseudomonadota bacterium, assembly GCA_023410975.1. GTDB lineage: Bacteria > Pseudomonadota > Gammaproteobacteria > Burkholderiales > Burkholderiaceae_C > Azohydromonas. The sequence goes on along the minus strand of JAEYPG010000642.1, from coordinate 4,627 downwards.
CCTCCGCGATCCGCCTCAAGGCATGAAGCAGCCTGGCCTGGTCACGCCACTGCGCGAACGTCATGCCGGTTTCCTTCACGAAAAGGCGGTGGATGGTCTTGGACGTCACCCCAAGCCGAACGGCCCACTCGTGCGCCGTGGACGTGTCCGACGGGGCCGCGGACAACGCGTCGCAGATCTGCCTCAGCCTCTGGTCCCTGGGCAGCGGCAGGTGCAGTGGCAAGGTCGCCGATCGCCTCAGCTCATGGACGAGAAGCTGCATGAGATTCTCGTCGCGAGCGCCAGTCTCGTAGTCGATGGGAATCTGGACAGCCTCGACAAGCAGTTCCCGCAGGAGCGGCGAAACGCTGATGACGCAGGTTTCGAGCGGAAGGTCCGCCACGCGTGCTGCATCGATATAGGCCGTGCGCATCCTCACGTCGCCGGACATCGTCACGTTGTGCCTGACGCCCGCGACAAGCCATAGCGCCCGGCTCGGCGGGATCGCCCAGGAGCCGGCTGCGGACTCAACGACCATCACACCGTCGATCGCATACAGCAGTTGGCCGCGAGGATGGGAGTGCCACCCGGTGGACTCTCCCGCCGGCCAGTCGGCATCCATGGCAACAGTGGGCCGCTCGGCGTTGTGAAACTGCCGATACCGGCCTCGGGGCACGCGTGCGTTCATGTCCCAAACTCTACAAGCCCTGTCACTCTGGAGCGAGACGGACGCTCCGGGAACTTCTACCCTTCGCTCCTGGATGAGACCCGACTGACTGACGACCCATGCACAAGCGCAGCGCGATCCTTCTTCTGAACGTGGCTCACGCGGTCGACCACATGTTCCTGCTGATCTTCGCCACCGCAGTGGCCAGCATCGCGGCCGACTTCGGATTCGCCCGCTGGGAAGACCTGATGCCCTTCGGCGTGGGAGCCTTCGTGATGTTCGGCCTCGGATCGCTGCCCTCCGGCCGGCTCGGCGACTTGTGGGGGCGCCGCGCGATGATGATCGTGTTCTTCTTCGGGATCGGCGCTTCCTCGCTGCTTGCCTCGATCGCGCAGGGACCATGGCAGTTGGCGGCAGCGCTGACCCTGATTGGCGCCTTCGCGTCGATCTACCACCCGGTGGGCATCCCCATGCTGCTGCAAGGTGCGACCCGGCCTGGAGCCACGATCGGCATCAACGGCTTGGCAGGCAACCTGGGTATCGCCGTGGCAGCGGCCGTGACCGGACTGCTGGTGCAATGGCTGGGCTGGCGCGCAGCCTTCGCGGTGCCCGGCGCCGTGTGCCTGGCGCTCGGCCTGCTGTTCATCCGAATCGTCGCGCCGGAGACGGAATCGCCGGCCAAGCGCAAGGGCGGGGCCAAGGTGCGCCTGTCCCGTGCGCAGGTTGCGCGCGCGCTGGCGGTGATGACGGTGGCCTCGGCCACTGGCGGCATCCTGTTCAACCTCACCACCAACGGCAACGCGCAGTTGCTGACCGAGCGCTTTCGCAACGTGATGAGCGATCCCGCCACGCTCGGCCTGCTGCTGGCCAGCGTCTACGCCGTGGCGTCATTGGCCCAGGTGGTGGTGGGCCGGCTGATCGACCGGGTCGCGCTCAAGCCGCTGTACCTGGGCATCGCCTTGCTCCAGGTGCCGGTGCTCCTCTTCTCGTCTCAGGCTCAGGGGTGGTGGCTGTATGCCGGCCTGCTGGGGATGATGATCTTCATCTTCGGCGCCATTCCATTCACCGATGCCATGATCGCCCGCTACGTCGATGACAACATGCGCTCGCGCGTCGCTGGCTTGCGTCTGGCGGTTTCGCTCGGCATCAGCTCGCTGGCCGTATGGCTGCTGGGGCCGCTGGTCAAGGGCATGGGCTTCGACAAGCTGCTCCTCGTGCTGGCGGGCGTGGCGCTGTGCACGGCGTTCACGGTGCTGTGGCTGCCCTCGGAAGAGCCGGCGTCTGCCTGACTCGTGTGCGCCGGGCTGGCGCTCATCCGCCGCGCCGGCATCGAGCCCACCATCGTCGAGTACCTGGAGACGCCGCCCTCCAAGGAGCAACCGCGCGAGCTCGTGGCTGCCACGCCACGGGGCAGGGCGTGCGCGTGCTGCTGCGCGAAAAGGGCACGCCCTATGCGGAGCCGGGACTGGATGTCCCGGAGTGGAGCGAGGAGCAGTTGCTGGACTTCATCGTGCAGCACCCGATCCTCATGGACCGGCCGTTGGTCGTGACGCCGCTGTGCACTGCACTGGGCCGTACTTCGGAAAAGTGCTGGAGCTGCTGCCCGTGCCGACGCTGCCGCCCATGGCCAAGGAAGGCGGCGAAGTGGTGCGGGACACGGGTGTACGCCGGAGCAGCGGGCGATAGGCACGGCAGGCCGGGCCGGTGCTCTGCAACAGGTACTTCTTGCCCTTCAGCAGGCCGTCGCGGCAGCGGTTGTCCTCGCACCGTATGGCGCCGCCTCAATGCTCGTCCAGCACCTCGTGGCGGCAGGCCCGCCACAGCACCACGTCGTAGGCTGTCTTGAGCACGCCGCAAGCCACCAGCGGCAGCGCGATCCAGCCTGCGGCCAGCATCGCGGCAGCCAGTGTCGGGCTCAGTGCCGCAGCGAGGCTGCGAGGAACGGCGGTGAAGCTCGCCGCCGCCGCCCTCTCGGCCGGCGTGACGACGGCCATGACGTAGGCACTGCGCGTGGGCACGTCCATCTGCGACAGCGCTGCCCTCGCCAGCAGCAGCGCCATGGCCACCTGCGGGTTCGGGACGAGGGCCGCCGCGATGAGGCACAGGTTGGCCGGGATGTGGGTGAACACCATCGTGTTGAGCAGCCCGATGCGCTTGGCTACCAGGGGTGCCGCGAGTTGCGACGTAGCGCTGAGCAGCCCGCTGCAGAAGAAGAACGCGCCTGCCTGGGCCAGCGACAGGCCGAAGCGCTGCAACAGCCACAGCGAGAACAACGCATTGACCATCAGGCCGCCGGCGAAGGAATCGACACAGAACAGCGCTGCCAGGCGCAGCACGATGCGCCGCGACGGCCCAAGCGGCGCGGCGGCCACTGCGGCCGACGGGCGATCGGCCGCACCGGTGGGCGTGCCGCGGTAGTAGAGCCACCAGACGACGACACCCGTGAGCGCATAGAGGCCGAACATCGCGCGCAGTGCCGCCAAGTGCGAGACGGGCGTGTATCGCGCCAGGATGTCGGGCACCGCGGCGGCCAGCGCCCCCAGCGAGGCGCACAAGGCGCCCAGCACGCTGTAGCGCGCGAACAGCGCCGTGCGGGCCGAACCTTGCGCCGAGCCGGCCAGCCGCGAGTGCTCCAGCGGCAGGAACACGCTCACGTCGCCAGAGCTGGGGTTCAAGGTGCCGAAGAAAGCCACCGCCAGCAGCGGCCAGAACGCCGACAGCCCGGCAAAGCCCGCGCCCGTGGCAGCCATCAGCAAGCCCGCACCGCGCAGCAGCCGCGCAGGCGCGACACGGTGGCCCCAGGCACCCACGGCCAGCGTGGCGAAGGCCGAACCCAGCATGGTGGCGGTGCTCAGGATGCCGACCTGCAGCGTGCTCAGGCCGAGCGAGAGCAGGTACGCCGGCAGCAGCACTGCCACGAAGCCGTCCGCGAACGCGCGCAGCGAGCGAGCTGCCAACAGTGGCACCACCGCTGGGTCCACCCCAGCCGGTACCAGCCAGCGTGCCGGCCGGGATGCCAGGCTCCGTAGAGACGAAGACATGGACGTAGCATTCGCGACTCGATGTGCGCACACTTTACGCGCACAACGCTACGCAACAAGTGAAGAACAGGGGCATTGCCATGACGACATCCCTCAGCACGGAACCGGTTGCGCCCACACCTGTTGCCGAGCGTCCCGCGCCAGTGGGCTTCGCCGAGGCCTTCGCCTTCTGGCTCAAGCTGGGCTTCATCAGCTTCGGCGGCCCTGCGGGACAGATCGCGATCATGCATGCCGAGCTGGTGGAGCGCCGGCGCTGGATCAGCGAGCGGCGTTTCCTGCACGCGCTGAACTACTGCATGCTGCTGCCCGGCCCCGAGGCGCAGCAGCTTGCGACCTACATCGGCTGGCTCATGCACCGCACCTGGGGCGGCATCGTCGCTGGGGCTCTTTTCGTGCTGCCTTCGCTGTTCATCCTCATCGCGCTGAGCTGGATCTACCTGCGCTTCGGCGATGTGCCGCTGGTGGCGGGCGTCTTCTACGGCATCAAGCCGGCGGTCACGGCGCTGGTGCTGCACGCGGCGCACCGCATCGGTACCCGGGCGCTGAAGAACGGCTGGATGTGGGCCATCGCCGCGGCGGCCTTCGTGGCGATCTTCGCCTTGGACACGCCGTTCCCGGCCATCGTGCTGGCCGCGGGCCTGGCCGGCCACTTCGGCGCGCGGCGCTGGCCGCAGGTGTTCGCGCTGGGCGGCGGGCACGGCAGCGCGAAGCAGGGCTACGGCCCTGCGCTGATCGACGACGACACGCCCACGCCGGCGCACGCGCGTTTCTCGCGCAACCAGCTGGCCAAGATACTGGCCGCGGGCCTGGCGCTGTGGGCGCTGGTGATGGTCGCCCTGGTGGCCCTGCAGGGGTTGCAGGGCACGCGCACGCAGATGGGCTGGTTCTTCACCAAGGCCGCGCTGTTGACCTTCGGCGGCGCCTACGCCGTGCTGCCCTA
>JAEYPG010000637.1 GCA_023410975.1 Pseudomonadota bacterium | reverse complement strand
CTGCTCAAGGACGTGTCCTGCAACCTCGACACCGTCAAGCGCCGCGTGGCGCTGGCGGCGGGCTCGCCGCTGGCCGTGGTCAACGCCAACGCGGCCATCGCCTACGACGCGATGAAGGCCGGCTCGCGCGGCTTCACCGGCGTGTTCACCAACTTCCACCCGGACCTCTACCGCTGGCTGCGCACCTCGGGCCCGCAGCATCCCGAGCTGGCCGGCGAGGTGAGCACCTTCCTCGTGCTGGCCGCCGTCAGCGAGAGCCTGGGCTACCCGGCCCTGGCCAAGCTCTATCACCAGCGCCTGGGCACCTTCGGGTCGATCCGCTGCCGCGCCATCACCTACGACATCCGCGAGAAGTTCTGGGCCCTGGACGAGGTGCTGGACAAGATCGTCGCCGGCACCGAGGCCATGCGCCAGAAGATCGCCCGGCTGCCCCAGGCCGCCTGAGCCCGCCACGCCCGCAACAAACAACCCCGCGGCGCCCCGTGGCGGGCGCCGCCCTGAAGCAAGGAGACAGCCATGAAGTTTTCGAAGACCGGCCTGGTGCAGGCGCTGGCGGCAGGCCTGCTGCTGGCATCCGCCGTGACGGCCCACGCGGCCGACATCAAGGAGCGCACGCTGCGCTTCGCCTTCCAGAGCGCCAAGGAGCACCCCATCGCCGTGGGCGCGCAGAAGTTCGCCGACCTGGTGGGCCAGAAGAGCGGCGGCAAGATCAGCGTGAAGCTGTTCCCCAACGGCACGCTGGGCGGCGACCTGCAGGTGGTGTCGGCGCTGCAGGGCGGCGTGATCGACATGACGGCGCTGAGCTCGGGGCTGCTGGTCGGACAGGCCAAGGAGTACGTGCTCTTCGACCTGCCCTTCCTGTTCAACACCGGCCGCGAGGCGGACGCCATCGTCGACGGCCCCATCGGCAAGCAGCTGCGCGACAAGCTCACCGACAAGGGGCTGATCGGCCTGGGCTACTGGGAGCTGGGCTTCCGCAACATGACCACCAGCCGCCACCCGGTGGCGAAGCTGGAGGACTTCAAGGGCCTGAAGATCCGCGTGGTGCAGTCGCCGATCTACATCGACCTGTTCAACACGCTGGGCGCCAACGCGGTGCCGATGCCTTTCCCGGAGGTCTACTCGGCGCTGGAACAGAAGGCCGTGGACGGGCAGGAGAACCCGCTCAAGAGCATCGAGCTGTCCAAGTTCTACGAGGTGCAGCCCTACCTGTCCATCACGCGGCACATCTACAGCCCGCTGTCGGTGCTGATCGGCAAGAAGACCTGGGACAAGCTCTCGGCGGACGAGCAGAAGCTGATCCAGGACGCGCTGACCGAATCGCAGGCCTACCAGCGCCAGTTCGCGCGCGCCGAGGACGACAAGGCGCTGGCGATGCTCAAGACGCACATGAAGGTGTCCGAGCTGCCGCCGGCCGAGGTGGCGAAGGTGCGCGAGCGCATCAAGCCGGTGGTGGACAAGTACGCCAAGGACGTGGGCGAGCCGCTGATGGGGCAGCTCAGCGCGGAGCTGGCCAAGGTGCGCGGCGCGGCCAAGTAAGCGCTGCGGCGCCGCTCAGACGTCGAGCGACGCCATCCGCACCTCGTCCGCCGCCTGCCGCGGGTGCAGCGGCAGCGTCACCAGCACCGTCGTGCCTTCGCCGGGGGCGGATTCCACTTCGAAGCTGCCCTGCAGCGCCGCCACGCGCTCGCCCATGCCCACCAGGCCGAGCCGGCCGCGCGGCGCGGCGTCCATGTCGAAGCCGGCGCCGTCGTCCTCGATGCTCAGGTGCAGCCGCCCGCGGCGCACCGACAGCGCCACGCCAACCCGGCTGGCCTGCGCGTGCTTGGCGATGTTGGTCAGGCACTCCTGGACGACGCGGTAGGCCGCCGCCGTCACGGCTGGCGGCGGATGGCGCTGGTCGAGCCCGTTGATCAGCAGGTCCACCGGCACGCCGAACAGCCCGCTCCAGTGCGACACGTGCTGCCGTACCGCGTCGGCCAGCCCCTGCTGGCCCAGTGCCGGCGGATGCAGGCTGAAGACGGCACGGTCCAGGTCCGCGTCGGCCGCTGCGATCAGCGATTCCAGCAGCGACAGCCGCTTGCGCAGCAGTCCCGCCTGACGGCTCTTGTGCGTGTCCGCCACTGTCACCCGCATCGCGCACAGCGGCTGGCCGACGGTGTCGTGCAGCTCGCGCGCAATGCGCTGGCGCTCCTGCTCGATGGCCTGCGCCAGGTCCAGCTCCGGCTTCGAGGGGCGGGTGAAGGCGTTGGACAGCGTCTGCAGCTGGGCCCGCTGCGCCTCGGCACGCCGCAGCAGGGCCAGGCTTTCCGACATGGTTTGCAGCAGCCGGTGCGAGGCATCCTGGCCGGGCCATGAGGCGCTTTGCCGCTGCCGCAGTAGCGCCGTCTGCCGCTCCAGCAGTGACTCAGCAGTACGGATCAGCGGTTGGGGTATTTCAGCCGGCTGCAATGCGAGCTCCATGCCCTGGCAACCCCGGGCGATGCCCGGGAAAGAAGCAAGGCGTGCTCCCGGAGGGTAGCAGGGGAATTTCCGGCCACGTCGCCGGATTCCGTGCGCCCTTCGGCAGCCGGAGCGGGCTACCCGAAGCGCGCCGGCCGCTTCTCCAGCCGGGCGCGGATGCCCTCCCGCTTGTCCTCGGTGGCGAACAGCAGCTGGAAGGACTTGCGCTCGAACTGCAGCCCCTGCTCCAGCGGCAGGTTCATGCCTTCGATCACCGCCTCCTTGATGAACTGGATCGCCTGCCGCGGCCCGGCCGCCAGCCTGGTGGCCAGCGCCAGCGCGTGGGGCTCGACCTCGGCATCGGGCACCACCTCGCTCACCAGGCCCATGGCCAGCGCCTCGGCGGCGTGGATGGGCTCGCCCGTGAGCAGCAGCCGCATCGCGCGGAACTTGCCCACCGCGCGCGTGAGCCGCTGCGTGGCGCCGCCGCCGGGCATGAGGCCGATCAGCACCTCCGGCTGGCCCAGGCGCGCGCCCTGGCCGGCGACGATCAGGTCCGCGTGCATCGCCAGCTCGCAGCCGCCGCCCAGCGCATGGCCGCGCACCGCGGCGATCACGGGTTTGCGGCAGCGGGCGATCGCGCCCCAGAGCCGGTCCATGTGGCGATCGACGATCTCCGGCGGCGTCGCGTCCGCGTACTCGTGCAGGTCCGCGCCGGCGCAGAAGGCGCGCTCGCTGCCCGCCAGCACGATGGCGCGCACCGCGTCGTCCGCCTCCAGCCTCGTGAAGGCTTCGGCCAGCGCGCGGCGCAGTGACAGGTTCAGCGCGTTGAGCACCGCCGGGCGGTGCAGGCGCAGCAGCGCCACGCCCGGGGCGGGGCGCTCCAGCCGCAGGATGTCGTCGTCACTCATGGCGCTTCTTTCGAACTCCTCGTCGGCATTGAAAGAAAAACCCGTTCGGGCTGAGCTTGTCGAAGCCCTTGCGGCGACAACCGAGCGCCTGCCCTTCGACAGGCTCAGAGCGAACGGGCTTCAGTTCACACTCGAAAAGGGACCGGAATCAGCCCTGTCCGAAGCGCGGCGGACGCTTCTCGAAGAAGGCCGCCACCGCTTCCGCGTGGTCGGCCGTGTGGTGCGCCAGGCCCTGGAAGCGCCCGGCGGCGTCCAGCGCCTCGTCCAGCGTGCCGGTGCGCGCCTGCAGCAGCAGCTGCTTGGTCCAGCGCAGCGCCTGCGGCGCGTTGGCGGCGATGCGCTGGGCCAGCGCCAGGGCCTCGTCCAGCAGCGCCTCGGGCTCCACCACGCGCGACACCAGGCCGATGCGCAGCGCCTCCTGGGCGTCGATGGCCTCGCCGGTGAGCGCCAGCTCCGCCGCCTTGGACGCGCCGACCACGCGCGGCAGCAGCCAGCAGCCGCCGTCGCCCGGCACGATGCCCACCTTGACGAAGCTCTCGGCGAAGCGCGCCGTGGTGGAGGCGATGCGGATGTCGCACATGCACGCCAGGTCGTTGCCCGCGCCGATGGCCGGCCCGTTCACGGCCGCGATGATGGGCAGCTGCAGCTTCTGGAACGCGCGCGGGATGCGCTGGATGCCGTTGCGGTAGTTCTCGGCGATCTGCTGCGGGCTGCCGGCGAACATGCCCTCGCGGTCGCGCATCTTGGCCACGTCGCCGCCGGAGCAGAAGGCGCTGCCGGCGCCGGTGAGCACCGCGGCGCGCAGGCCCAGGTCGGCGTTGAGCCGTTCGACCAGGTTTTCAAACGCAGCGTACATCGCCTCGCCGTCGAGGGCGTTGCGCGTGGCGGGACGGTTGAGCGTGAGCAGCGCCACGGCGCCGCGCTGCTCGAAGAGGATGGGGTCGTTGTCTTGCATTCGTCATGGCTCCAGTAGGAACGGCAGCGGCCGGCCCCGCCTCACAAGCCCAGCACGCGCTCGGCGTTGCCGTGCATGACCTTCTCCATCACCGCGTCGGAGTAGCCCAGCTCGGACCACTCGCGCAGGATCCGCTCGTAGGGAAGGCTGGGGTAGTCGCTGCCGAACATGATCTTGTCCTGAAGCCGGCCGCGGATGTCCACCTTCAGGTTCCCGGGGAAGTGCTTCGGCGCCCAGCCCGACATCTCCCAGTACACGTTGCCCTTGTGCAGCGCCACGGCGGTGGTCTCGTCGACCCAGGGCCAGCCGGGGTGGGCCATGATGATCTTGAGGTTCGGGAAGTCGGCCGCGAGGTCGTCGATCGCGCCCGGGTGTGCATGGCGGATGCGCGCCCCGTTGCCGCCGGGCATGCCCGCGCCCATGCCAGTGGTGCCCACGTCGATCATCACCGCCGCGCCCAGCGCGTCGATCTCTTCGAACAGCGGATAGA
>JAEYPG010000625.1 GCA_023410975.1 Pseudomonadota bacterium | reverse complement strand
CCAAGCTGAACCCGCTGGGCGGCGCCATCGCGCTGGGCCACCCGCTGGGCGCCACCGGGGCGCTGCGCGCGGCCACCGTCGTGCACGGCCTGCGCCGTCGCGGCGGGCGCTACGGGATGCTCACCATGTGCGTGGGCACGGGGCAGGGCGCGGCGGGGATCTTCGAGCGGGTGTGAACGGGAGGCGGCGGCCTGGCCGGGCCGCCGGCCGCCGTCAGCAGCGGCCCTTCTTGGCCTGTCCGGGCGGGCAGAAGCCGCCGCCACCGCCGCCCTGGCTGCCGGCGCTGCCCGGATCGACGACGACCGAGCCCGAGGGCGTGTAGACGACACAGCCATACAGGCTCGACAGGACCAGGCTCATGGCAAGCAGGAGTCGCATGGGGAACAACACAGTCGGATGAAAGGGCGCGCATCGTAGTACGGCGGCGCACCGTCTCCGGGCGCGGCCGAGGCCGGTGCTTCAGCGCCCGTCGTCCTCCTCTTCAGGCGCATTTCCTAGCTCCAGCAGCGCATCCCGCAGCAAGCGAACCGCGGGCATGTCCTCGCCCATCGCGCCGGTGCAGATGAGCAGCCACCGCCGGGCCCAGGCGTCGGCCAGCGGGACGATGCGCACGCCGGCGTCCTGGCGGCGCCGGGCAGCGCTCAGCGGCATCACGGCCACGCCGACGCCGGCGGCCACGATGGGCAGCATCGCGTCGAAGTTGCCCACGCGCACGCGGTGCTGCGGCACCCGCCCGGCGCGGCTGGCCTGCTGCAGCAGGAAGCGGCTGAGGCCGCTGTCCCGCGGCAGTCCGACGAAGGATTCCTCCAGCAGCTCCACGTAGCGCACCGCCGCAGGCGGCGGCTCGCCGTGCCGTGCCGGCATCAGCGCCACCAGCTGGTCGGCCAGCCAGGGCCGCGCGTCCAGGCCGGCGGGGTCCACGTGGTCCGCGGCGATGCCCAGGTCCGCCACCCTGCGCCGCAGCGCGTCGAGCACGGCGTCGCTGGAGGCTTCCTGCAGCTCGATGTCGATGTCCGGGTGCGCGGCCAGGAAGCGCCCCAGCCGCGGCGGCAAGGCTTCCGACAGGGCCGCGGTGTTGCACAGCACACGCACGGTGCCGCGCAGGCCGCCGGCGAACCTGGCCATCTCCACGTGCAGCGATTCCAGCTCCACCAGCACGCGCTGCGCGTGCCGCGCCAGCGCCCGGCCCGCGGCGGTGGGGACTGCGCCGCTCTTGGAGCGCTCCAGCAGCCGCGTGCCGACCAGCGTCTCCAGCGCCTTGAGCCGCACGCTGGCCGCTGCGAGCGACAGGCTCATGGCCTCGGCCGCGGCGGTGATGGTGCCGAGCTCCAGCACGGCGGCAAAGAGACGCAAGTCGAACGGTTCGATGCGGTAGTCCGACACGCGGCGTGCTGCGGGCATTGGGTGCTTCCTTCGGCGATGCCGAAGGATATGCGGCGCATTCACAGATGGACGCCGCACGGCCCGCGCCGCGAGCATGCCGGGCATGGATGGCATTGATCTCTCCCAACTGTTGGCCGTGGGCCTGGTGTTCGTGGTGGCTGGCGCGGTCAAGGGCATCACCGGCATGGGCCTGCCCACGGTGGCGGTGAGCCTGCTGGGGCTGTGGATGGCACCCGGCGAGGCCGCCGCGCTGCTGGTGGTGCCGGCACTGGCGACCAACGTCGCGCAATGCCGCGGGCCCTACCTGCGCCGCCTGGCCGCGAGGCTGTGGCCGGCGTGGGCGGCGCTGGCGCTGGTGACGGTTGCGATGCCCGTGCCTGCCGCCGGCCCGGCGGGGTTCAGCGCGCACGCGCTGCTGGGAGGAGTGCTGGTGCTCTATGGCCTGTGGGGGCTGTGGCGTCCGAGCCTGCCCGAGCTGCCGCCCCGGGCGCGCTGGCTGGCGCCGGTGGCGGGTGCCGCCACCGGCGCCGTGACGGCTGCCACGGCGGTGTTCGTCATTCCGCTGGTGCCCTGGCTGCAGTGCCTGCGGCTGGGCAAGGAGGAGATGGTGCAGGCGCTGGGGCTGTCCTTCACCGTCGCCACGCTGGCGCTGGCCGTGCGCCTGGGCGCTTCCGGCGGCGGCAGCCCGTGGTCCGCTGAGGCGGCGCTGGCGCTGCTGGCCGCCTTTGCCGGCCTGGGGATCGGCGCCCGGGCGCGCACGCGCATCAGCGGCGCGGCCTTCCAGCGGGCGCTGTTCCTGGTGTTCATGGGTTTGGGTATTGCGAACCTGTTGCGCGGTGCTTAGCAAACAACGGGGTTTCTCTCCCGTTCGCCCTGAGCTTGTCGAAGGGCTCAGCCCGAACGGCTTTCTTTGCTGGAAGAACAGGAGCGAGGTGGGCTCAGCGCGCCTTCACCGCCGGCAGCCGCCACCACGGCACTTGCGGCCACAGGTGGTGTTCGTGGTGCCGCCCGAAGTGGTAGCAGGCCAGCAGCGACAGCAGCCAGGGCCAGTGCAGCGAACGCGTGCGATGGCGGTCGGCGAAGGTGTCGGCGCCGTGGCGGTGCGGCAACCAGGTGCCCACGGTGAACAGCTGCAGGGCAGACAGGATCGCCGGCAAGCCCCAAAAGGCGATCAGGTTCGAGGCCCGCGCGCCCAGCACCAGGTACAGCGCCAGCACGGCGGTGACGGTGGCGAACTCGGCCCATCCGAAGTGGCGCAGGAAGAAGGCCCGCAGCCAGGCGGCGAAGGCGCGCGGGGCGGCGGCGTGGAAGTCCGGGTCCTCCGCCGTGCCGGGCGCGTCGTGGTGGCGCTGGTGCGAGGCCGCCAGCCGCCGGAAGCGGAAGCCCGCATACAGGCCCACGCACAGTTGCCCGATGGCTGCGTTGAGCCGGGGCCGGTGCGGCGCCAGCGAGCCGTGGATCGCATCGTGCGCCACGATGAAGAGCCCCGTGGACAGCCAGGTCTGCAGCGCGACCAGGAGGGGCAAGCGCACCCAGTCGATGGCGCTCCAGCGGTGGAGGAACACGCCCCACAGGTGCAGCGCCAGCCAGCCGCCGACGATCAGCGCCGCCAGCGCGACGCCCACCAGGCGCTGGCGCGCGGGCGGGAGGGGGGCGGCCGGCGGGGCCGGCGCGTGCGGAGGCTGGGGCGAAGGCATGGCG
>JAEYPG010000437.1 GCA_023410975.1 Pseudomonadota bacterium | reverse complement strand
TGGCGCAGCGTGCCGTCCTTGCCCGAGGCGTCCGTGCCCTGCAGAACCACCAGCAGCTTGTAGCGGCGGTCGGCCCAGAACAGGTTCTGCAGCTCGTCCAGGCGCACGGCGAGCTTTTCCACCGCCGCCTTGTCCTGCGCCTTGTCGCCCTGGGAGAAAGGTTTCGAGGACGGATCGACCTTGGAGAGGTCGAAGCGGGCCTTGGGGTCCCGGTGCACCAGGCCGTTCAGGCGCTTGTCGTCGGACCGGCTCATGCCTGGTGCTCCCGCGTGGTTGCCATCACAGCGACCGCAGGGGTTCGGCACCGGCGCGGCGCAATGCGGCAACGGCGGCCTGCGCCCTCATCTCGTTCATCGGGTGCACCACCACCGCGTGGGCGCCGCGCGCCAGGGCCGCGCGCACCTTGCGGATGACGATGGCATGGTCCGGGCGCAGCGTCAGCAGCCCGGCGAACAGGCCGCCGAAGAAGGCGCCCATCATCCCGAGGAAACCCATGGCGAAATAGGGCGAGTCGGCCACCGCGCGGATGTCCGCCGCGGCCATCGCCAGCGCGACGGCCACGCCCAGCAGCGCGCCGGCAGGCATGAACAGCGCATGACTGCGCAACAGCGTGCGCCAGATGCCCCGCTGCTCCGGTTCGAGCTTGCGCCCGATGCGCCGGTCGCCGGGATGGATGACGGTGGTGTGCAGGCCCGGGGCCTGGCGCAGCGAGGCGGCGGCCTGCTCGGCGCTTTCCACGTCGTCGAAGACACCGGCCACCAGGGTCAGCGAGTGTTCACCGAAGGGACTCAATGAGGCGTTGTTCATGGCGGCTGCTTGTTTCGCGAGACACGATGCATCCATTGAGCGCCTAGCTCCGTTGCGCCGCCATCAAGCATTGCCGCATTTGCCGGTCGGACTTCTCCTACAGTCCCGGCGCCATCGGCTCAGAGCAGCGACGGCGACTGCACCGTCAGCAGCGTCACCTGCTGGCGGCCGTCCTTTTCCTTGCAGCGCAGCCACCAGGCCGCGCCCTTGCGGATGCTCCAGGGCTGCGCGGTGCCGGCGAGCAGGTAGGCCGCCGCCAGTCCCAGCGTGGGCTGGTGGCCCACCACCAGCACCGGCTCGCGCGCCTCGGGCCAGCGCGCCACGTCCAGCAGCGCGTCTACCGAGCCCTCGGGCGCCAGCGCCGCCACGGTCTTGAACTTGCGCTCCAGCGCCGCGGCCGTCTGCTGCGTGCGCACCGCCGGGCTCACCAGCACGCGCGTGGTGGCCGGCAGCACCTGGTTGAGCCAGTGCGCCATGCGCACGGCGTTGCGCTCGCCCTTGGGCGTGAGCGTGCGCGCAAGGTCGTCGGTCTCGCCCTCGCGCAGGTCATGCGCCTCGGCATGGCGCCACAGGATCAGGTCCATCTCGCTTCACCCCTGGTAAAGATCCATCAGCGCCTGCTGCGCCCCGATGCCCTCCGGCTCGGCCAGGCTGCGCCAGCTGCCGTCGGACTGCAGTGACCAGCTGTCGCGCGTGTCGTGCAGGTAGGGCACGAGGCATTCGTCGATGACGCGCTGGCGCAGCACGGCGTCGTGCATCGGCCACGCCACCTCGACGCGGCGCAGCATGTTGCGGCTCATCCAGTCGGCGCTGCTGAGGTAGAGCGCCTCGTCCTCGTCGCCCGGTCCCCAGCGGAAGTAGAAGACGCGCGTGTGCTCCAGGAAGCGCCCCACCACCGAGCGCACGCGGATGTTGTCGCTCAGGCCCGGCACGCCGGGCGGCAGCATGCAGGCGCCGCGGATGATCAGGTCGATGCGCGCACCGGCCCGGCTGGCCAGCACCAGCGCGTCGATGAGCAGCGGGTCGGTGAGCGCGTTGCACTTGACCACCACCCGCGCCGGCAGCCCGTGCAGCGCCGCCTGCGTCACCTGCACCAGGTGGTCCAGCATGGCCGCCTGCAGCGCGAAGGGCGCGGCCAGCAGCCGGTGCAGCCGGCCCAGCTCCACCTGGCCGGTGAGCTGCTGGAACACCGCATCCGCGTCCGCCGTGAGCTCGGGGTCGGCCGTCATGCAGCCCAGGTCCGTGTAGAGCCGCGCGGTGCGCGCGTTGTAGTTGCCGGTGGACAGGTGCGCGTAGCGGCGCAGCACGCCGTCCTCGCGTCGCCCGCCGGCGGTCTTGGCGCCTTCGCGCCGCGTCACCAGCAGCAGCTTGGCGTGGGTCTTGAGGCCCACGATGCCGTACACCACCTGCGCGCCCACGGCCTCCAGCCGCTCGGCCCAGTTGATGTTGGCCTCCTCGTCGAAGCGCGCCTTGAGCTCGACCACCACCGTCACTTCCTTGCCCCGGCGCGCGGCTTCGAGCAGTTGTTCCATCAGCACCGACTCCGTGCCGGTGCGGTAGATGGTCTGCTTGATGGCCAGCACGTCGGGGTCGGCCACCGCCTCGCGCAGGAACTGCACCACCGGCTCGAAGCTCTCGAAGGGATGGTGCAGCAGCACGTTGCCCTGCTGCAGCCGCTCAAAGATGGAGGCGCCCTGCGGCAGGCTCGCCGGCCAGGCCGGCTCCCACGGCGGAAAGCGCAGGCCGCGCGCATCGGCCTGGTCGATCAGCTCGGTCAGCCGCACCAGGTTGACCGGGCCGTTGACACGGTACAGCGCCCAGGGCGGCAGCTGGAACTGCTGCAGCAGGAACTGCACCAGCGTCTCGGAGCAGCTGTCCACCACCTCCAGCCGCACGGCCTGGCCGAAGTGGCGCGTGTAGAGGCCGCTGCGCAGCGCCTGGCGCAGGTTGGTGGCGTCGTCCTCGTCCACCTCCAGGTCGGAGTCGCGCGTGACGCGGAACTGCGAGAAGGCCAGCACCTGGCGCCCGGGGAACAGCTCGTCCAGGTGCGCCCGGATCACGCTGCTGAGCAGCACGAAGGTCTGGTGCCCCTCCGACACCTCCTCGGGCAGCCGGATCACGCGCGGCAGCACGCGCGGCACCTTGACGATGGCAATGGCGTTCTCGCGCCCGAAGGCGTCGCGGCCACCGAGCTGCACGATGAAGTTCAGCGTCTTGTTGGCCACCGTCGGGAACGGGTGCGCCGGGTCCAGCCCCACGGGCACCAGCAGCGGGCGCACCTGCGACTCGAAGAAGCCCGCCACCCAGCGCCGCTGCGCCGCGTTGCGCTGGTGGTGCTGCACCACCCGCAGGCCTTCGCGCTCCAGCGCCGGCATCACCTCGTCGTTGAACACGACGTACTGCTCGTTCACCAGCGCGCGCGCCTCGGCTGCGACGGCCTGCACCTCGCCCGCGGTCACGGCGGTGCCGGGCAGCCGCGCGGCCTCCATCACGTCGGCGAAGCGGACCTCGAAGAACTCGTCCAGGTTGGAAGACACGATCGTGACGTAGCGCAACCGCTCCAGCAGCGGCACGTCCTCGCGCCGCGCCTGCGCCAGCACCCGCCGGTTGAAGGCCAGGATCGCCTTCTCGCGGTCAAGCATCACCAGGCCCGGCGCGGCAGCCACTGCGTGGGTCGGGGCGGCGGACAAGGGCGCGGAGCCAGCCTCCGTGGATGAGAAATCGTTCATGGACAAGGACTCTATGAAGCGATTGCGACAACTCTGTGACAAGGCGGGCCTGGCTACCCCCCCAAGTGCCGTGCCACGCGCGGCGGGCGCGGGCGGGCCAACCGCCTTGGCCCTGCGGCAAGCGGCCGGCCTTGTCCCCGCGGGCGAGGCGGCGGCGCGCGGGCCTGTCAAGAGACTGTCACATCGAAGCTTCACCATGGGCGGCCGTACCCGGTGGCTCATGCCTGCCGCGGCAGGCCTTTCACGCACATGCCCATGCCCATGCCCGGAACCGCCACAGTCCAGTCCCGCAGCGCCGTTCCCCGCTCGGTTCTCGTGATCATCGAGAACCCGGCCATCCGCCAGTTGCTCGGCTCGCACCTGCAGCATGCGCGGCTGCTGCCCATCCTCGCCGCCTCGGCGCAGGAGGGCCGCCAGCTCGCCAGCGAGGTGCGGCCGGACGCCGTGCTCGTGGATGCGGACTCACCCGCCTCAGCCGCTTGGCTCGAAACGCCGCCGGACGCGGCGCAGGCCGAGGAGACGCCCACGCTGGTGCTGTCCTCGCAGATACCCGAGGGCGACACCGAGCAGCCCGGCAGCGCCCGGCGCCGGCTGTGGATGTTGAAGCCCTTCGTGCCGCGCGAGGTGGTGCGCCGCCTGGGCGAGCAGCTCGGCCCGCGCATGCCGGCCCCGCTGCCGCCGGAGAAGGCGACGCTGCGCCTGGGCCCGCTGGAGCTGGACACGCTGCGCCACGAGGTGCGCGTGGCGCGCGGCCACAAGACCGACGTGATCTCGCTGCCGCGCGCGGAGCTGGAGCTGCTGCGCTGCCTGATCGAGCACCAGGGGCGCGTCGTCAGCCGCGAGCAGATCATCGCCGCGACCTGGGGCCCGGACCACACGGTGGACGTGCGCACCGTGGACCAGAACATCAAGCGGTTGCGCCGGCACCTCGACGGCAGCCGAGGCCGCTCCATGATCCAGACCCAGCGCGGCTACGGGTACCGGCTCAATTTCGGGGCGCTGGGAGTGCAGTCCTGAAATGGAAACGGCGCGGGAACACCGGCGCCGCCGTCATGATCCTCAAGGCTGCAATCTCGTTCCAGTTCCGTCTCGAGAGTGAAGTGAATCCCGTTCGGGCCCAGGGCGAACGGTGATCTTTCACTGACGACTTGGACTTGGAGTCAATGCAGCGCCTTGTAGATGTTGAAGGCGCTGATCAGCGTGATCAGCACGCCCACGACCGTCATCAGCGTGCGCGGCTTGAGGCTCTTGCACAGCAGCGCGGCCAGCGGCGCGGCGAACATGCCGCCGAACACCAGTCCCGCCACCATCAGCCAGGTCGCGGGCTCGCCGGCCAGCAGGATGAAGGACGTGGCGCTGGAGAGCGTCAGGAAGAACTCGGCAAAGTTCACCGAGCCGATCGTGGTGCGCGGGTCGCTGCCGGCACCGATCAGGTTGCTGGTGACCACCGGGCCCCAGCCGCCACCGCCCGCGGCGTCCACGAACCCGCCCACCAGGGCCAGCTTGCCCACGTGGCGCGGCTCCTGCGGCTGCTTCTTGAACTTGCCGCGCCAGGCCTTGTGCAGGATGTACACACCCATCAGCAGCAGGTAGGCCGAGATGAAGGGCTTCATCACCGCGCCGTCGAACTGCGTTACCAGCACCGCGCCCAGCACCGCCCCCAGGATGCCCGGCACCAGCAGCCGCACGAACAGCGACTTGTTGACGTTGCCCAGCTTCACGTGCGAGATGCCCGACAGCCCTGTGGTGAAGACCTCGGCAATGTGCACGCTCGCACTGGCCGCCGCCGGCGTGGCGCCGGCCGTGAGCAGGAACGTGGTGGCCGTGATGCCGTAAGCCATGCCCAGCGCACCGTCCACCACCTGCGCCAGGAAGCCCACCGCCAGCGCGCTCCAGAAGGTGGGGCTCGACAGCGCGCCGCTGATCAGCTCCAGGCCGCTGTGGCCGCCGTTGTCGCCGAAGAACAGCCGCCACACCACCGCCGCCACCAGCGTCGCCAGCACCGCCACCGCCGCCCACATCGCCATGCGCAGCACCGGGTGGTGGCCCGGATGCGAAACGATGTCTTCCACCGGCGGCAGACCCGCCGCCTGATGCTGCAGATTGATCGGGCTCGCGCTGAGGTCTAGGTCACGAATTTTCATGATGTGGGAAGGCCAGTGCGGTAATTCGCGTCTTATGACTGACCCGTATAAGCAATCGCGCAAAGATACGCTGCAGTGCTTATGACCCAAAAGAAGATTTGCGAGCTTGGGTATGCGTTTCTGTACTTAGAGCTTCAATGCTGTCGGCATACTTGCCACGCGCAATGGAGCGGGTGCCGCGCGCCGCACCCGGACCGCCGGCAGCAGCAGCTTGAAGGTGGAGCCCTTGCCCGGGCTGCTGTTGATGCCGAGCTCGCCGCCGTGGCGGCTGAGCACGTGCTTGACGATGGACAGCCCGAGCCCGGTGCCGCCGGTCTCGCGCGAGCGGCTGCCGTCCACACGGTAGAAGCGCTCGGCCAGCCGCGGCATGTGCTCGCGCGCGATGCCGATGCCGCTGTCGCGCACGGCGATCTCCAGCCGGCCGTCCCCCAGGCGCTGCAGCAGCACGCTGATGCCGCCGCCCGGCGGCGTGTAGCGCACGGCGTTGCTCAGCAGGTTGGTGAGCGCGCTGTCGATCTCGCTCTCGCTGCCGGCCAGCTCCAGGCCGGCCCTGGGCGGGAATTCGATGGCGTGCTGCCCGGCCGAGAGCGAGCGCGTGCGCGCCTCGATCTGCTCCAGCAGAGTGTCCAGCCCGAACCAGCCGTCGGGGGCCGGGCGCGGGCTGCCTTCCAGGCGCGCCAGCGTCAGCAGGTCGTCCACCAGCGAACGCATGCGCGCGGTCTGCTGCGACATCAGCCCCAGCACGTGCCGGCGTTCGTCCTCGGACAGCGCCAGCGCCTGCATGGTCTCCACGAAGCCCGACAGCGCCGTCAGCGGCGTGCGGACCTCGTGCGAGACGTTGGCGACGAAGTCGCGCTGCATGGCTTCGTGGCGCTCGCGCTCGGTCACGTCCTGCGACAGCACCAGGCGCTCGTCAGGCCCGTAGCGGCGCACCAGCACCGCCAGCGTCCCCGGGCGGCGCAGGTCCGACAGCAACTGCGGCTGCAGCGGCGCGTCGCTCGCCTGCAGCAGCGCTACGAAGCCCGGCGCGCGCACGAGGTTCGTCACGCGCTGCTGGCGGTCGCGCTCGGGGTCCAGCCCGAAGTGGTCGGCCGCGGCCGGGTTGCACCAGGTGATGGCGTCCTCGCCGTCGAGCAGCAGCACGCCGTTGGGCGAAGCCTCGATGGCGCTGAGGAACTGCACATGCGCTGCCCGTTCCTGCGCCAGCTGCTGCTCGCGCCGGCGCAGCGCGCGCTCCATGCAGTAGCCCAACTCGCCCCAGAAGGCCGGGCCGCGCGGCGCGCCGCCCTCCTGCGCGCCGCTCAGCCAGCGCAGCAGGCG
>JAEYPG010000596.1 GCA_023410975.1 Pseudomonadota bacterium | reverse complement strand
CGCGAGAAGTCATACACGCCCTTGGACTTCTCCAGCTGCGCCCACTCGTAGCGCAGGATCAGCCCCTTGACCTGCGGCAGCGGCTTGATCTCCGCCATCACCTTCTGGATCGTCGCCTCGTCGCGCTCCGGCAGCGCGATGTAGTGGCCGGGGTTCCACTTCACGCGGGTATCGGTGGCCGTCACGGCCATGGCGCTTTCCCTCGCCGTGGCCGCCGCCCGGGCCAGTTGGCTGGAAAGGAAGTTGGCCGACTCCACCGGGTCGTCCGCCAGCTCCCATGCTTCGGGAGCCGGGGCCGCCGCACCGCTGTCCGTGGCCACTTCGCCACCGGCCACCGAGGCGGTGCCCAGTGCCTGGGCAGCCTCGTGATCCGTGCTCGGCGCGGACGCGTCTTCGGCGCCGCCGCCACAGGCAGCCAGCATCACGGTCATCGAGAACAGGGAGCCGGCCAGGGCCAGGCGCGCTTGGAAAGGATACTTCAGGATATTCATGGCCGCCAGGGTCGAAAATGTTTTCAGGAACGGCTCCGCCTGACCACAACGGTTTTACGTTGCGGCAGACCGGGACCGGTCCAACGGGATTTGATTGGGATGTCGCTTGCGGCCTGTCTTTATAGATCCGGCATTTCAAGCGACGTGCCTCCTATTTCGGCGACGCACAGACGGAAATAAGCAAAACCAATGTGAGCATATGTGTCTCAGGTAACTTCATGCGGCGATATGGATGCGTTCCTCGTATCACCCACTCTAAAGCCAAGCTGCTCATGTAACATCCCTGCAATTCCATCGACTTTCGGATCGATCCGCAGCGGCAATATTTCACGAATTCTGCTCATGGGCCATGGATATAAATCGCAGCACAAGCAAAGATAGCCCCCGAAATTATCGGCAATGATTTTTGGGAATAAAATCGATTTACCGCCCTGGAAGGGCATGCCATGCGCAAGGCATTGCTGGTATTTCTTTTTTCATAGGAAAAGCACGCATTGCCCCCAGGCGAAGCCCGAAGGGCCGCGATTCGTACTTGCGAATCATCGCGCCAGAATCAGGGGAAATCCGGATTCCGCAGCTTCTCAGCAAACTCCAGACGCGACCTGGCCGCTTCTTTTTTTACCCACGCCCACGAAATACTCCAACAAATCCGCCACGTCAGTAACAACCCTCAAAACTGGTTGAACACTGGACAATTTTTCACGTGCCGTTACGCTGCATTCCCAGGACATGCATGAGGAGGCAGCATGAACCTCAAGACGGTGGCTTATTCGGCATCACATTTTCTGGCAGCCTCAATGCTGCTGCACACCAGCCCGGCGGCTTTGGCTGCAAATTCGGGTGAATCACCGCCGGCATCCGCCAATTTGGTCCAGCCGGCCTATACGGTGCATGAATTAGGATCCGTTGAAGACGGAATGAGCGACGCGCGCAGCGTCAGCAGCAATGGCAAGGCGGCCGGGTATGTGACATTCAATATCGATGGCAGTTTCAGGCCAGCGCTCTTTGAATTGGGAAAGCCACCTGCTCCGATTTATACCGACGGGCCTGGCAAGGCGACCGGCGTGAATGCTGGCGGCGAGGTGGTGGGCTGGTACATGCAGGGCGCGGCCACACAGGCCTTCCGCTGGAAAGGGAACACGCTCACGCCGCTACCCACGCTGGGCGGCAGCAGCTACGCCGCGGCGATCAACGACCGCTCCGAGATCGTGGGCTGGTCCGAGGTCTCGCCCGGCGTGGTGCATGCGGCCTACTTCTACGCCGGCAAGGTGGTGGACCTGGGTACCTGGGGCGGCGTGAGCGCGCAGGCCACGGGCATCAACGAGAACGGCGACATCGTGGGCTTCCGCGAGGTGATGCGCGAGGGCGTGCTGGTGCGCCAGGGCGTGCGCGTGCTCAGCGGCCAAGCGCCGCAACTGCTGCGCCCGCCAGCGGGCTTCGACGCGCTGGTGCCGCAGTCCATCAACAAGAACGGCGACGTCGCCGGCTACCTGCACAAGGCCGGCGGGCTGAGCTTCGAGACCCAGGCCTTCACGTTGGTGGGCACGCAGCTCAAGCGGCTGCGCAGCGACGCATGCTGCAACGCCTCGCCAAGCTCGGCCGCCGCCATCAACAATGCGCGGCAGACCGTGGGCTACAAGTTCGACGCCGGCGGCGACCCGCGCCAGCGCGGCCGCCTGTGGCAGAACACGCAGCCCGTGGCACTGGACGTGCTGCCTGAGGCCACGGCTGCGGGCTGGTACGCGCTGGGCGAGACCACGGCCATCAACAACCGCGGCGTCATCGTCGGCGTGGGGCAGACCGGAGCGCGCAACGTGCGGGCCTACATGCTGGTGCCCAAGCCCTGAGACCCGCCGCGGCACGGCGGCGCCGCCAGCCTTTACCTCGCCGGCCCCCGCGGGCCGGCTGCACCCATTTCAGGAACCGCGTGGATGGCCGGCGTATCCGGGCGCCGGCCACAGCGACTTGCGACCGCGCCGGCTGACACGCCCTTGTCACGCCGTCCTCGTACAACGCCAGGGACGATTGCGCCGGCCACTCGGCGCCAGGCCCGGCATGGCTCATGCCCCGCCAAGGCGGCCTGCCGCGAAACCCGCGCTCCCCATGAACCCGCCGCCACGCGCCCGATGCCCATGAGTGCCCTCCCCAACGACGACCAGCAGTGGAAGCTGCTGATACAGGACCTGATCGACGACTACGACGAGGAGCTGGAGCTCGAATGGGAGGACCGGCGCGGCGCGCCCGCCACCGGGCCGGCCGCCGGCAACGGCGACGACGGGATGCCGCGCCGGCGCTACTTCGGCGAGCTGTTCCGGCTGCAGCGCGAGCTCATCAAGCTGCAGGACTGGGTAGTGGCCCACCGCCACAAGATGGTCATCGTCTTCGAGGGCCGCGACGCCGCGGGCAAGGGCGGCGTGATCAAGCGCATCGCGCAGCGCCTGAACCCGCGCGTGGTACGCACCGTGGCGCTGCCCGCGCCCAACGACCGCGAGCGCACCCAGTGGTACTTCCAGCGCTACGTCACGCACCTGCCGGCCTGCGGCGAGATCGTGCTGTTCGACCGCAGCTGGTACAACCGCGCCGGCGTCGAGCGGGTGATGGGCTTTTGCAGCGAGGAAGAGGTCGAGGAGTTCTTCCGCACCGTGCCGGAGTTCGAGCGCATGCTGGTGCGCTCGGGCATCCAGGTCGTGAAGTACTGGTTCAGCATCACCGACGAGGAGCAGCACCGGCGCTTCCTGGCGCGCATCCACGACCCGCTCAAGCAGTGGAAGCTCTCGCCCATGGACCTGGAGTCGCGCCGGCGCTGGGAGGCCTACACCAAGGCCAAGGAGGAGATGCTGGAGCGCACCCACATCGCCGAGGCGCCATGGTGGGTGGTGCCGGCGGTGGACAAGAAGCGCGCACGGCTCAACTGCATCCACCACCTGCTCAGCCTCGTGCCCTACGAGGAAGTGCCGCGCGACCCGATCGAGCTGCCCGAGCGCCAGCGCCATGAGGACTATTTCCGCACGCCGGTGCCGGCGCAGATGATCGTCCCGGAGGTCTACTGAGCCTGCCCCGCAGCGCCGTGTAAAAACGGGCGTCCGCCCGGGCGGGCGGCACGGGACGCCCATGGACCTCGACACCACCTTCTTCAAGCTCGGCCTGGCGCTGGGCCTGGGCCTGCTCATGGGCCTGCAGCGCCAGCGCGCGGACTCGCAGCTCGCGGGCATCCGCACCTTTGCGCTGATCGCACTCTTCGGCGCCCTCATGGCGCTCACCACGCCCGCCTTCGGCCCCTGGCTCATTGCCGCCGGGATGGTGGCGCTGGCGCTGGTGCTGCTCGTGGCCAACCTGATCAAGCTGCGCCGCGGCGGCAACCCGGGCATGACGACGGAGATCGCCGTGCTGCTGACCTACGGACTGGGCGCCTACCTGGTGGTCGGCCACACCGAGGCGGCGGTGGCCGTGGGCGGCGTCTCGGTGCTGCTGCTGTATCTCAAGGAGCCCATGCACCGCGCCGTAGGCGCCATGAGCGAGCGCGACGTGACGGCGGTGATGCAGTTTGCCCTGGTGACGATGGTGGTTCTGCCCGTGCTGCCCAACCGCGCCTTCGGGCCCTACGAGGTGCTCAATCCTTTTCGCATCTGGCTGATGGTGGTGCTGATCGTGAGCATCAACCTCGCCGGCTTCGTGGCCCACAAGCTTGCCGCGGCGCGGACCGGCGCGCTGCTGGGCGGGGTGGTAGGCGGGCTGGTGTCGAGCACTGCCACGACCGTGAGCTACGCGCGGCGCAGCCATGGCGACGGCGGCGGGGCGGCACCCTCGGCCGCGGCGCTGGCGACGCTGGTGATCATGGTGGCCTCCTCGATCGCGCTGATGCGGGTGCTGGTGGAGGTGGCCGTCGTGGCACCACGGCAGTTCGCGCATGTCGGCGCGCCGTTGGGCGCGCTGCTGGGGTGGATGCTGCTGCTGTCGGCGCTGGCGTGGTGGCGCGGGCGGCACATCCAGGCCGACAAGCTGCCCGAAGCCGAGAACCCGGCGGAGCTCAAGCCGGCGCTGGTCTTCGGCGCGGTGTTCGCGCTGGTCACGCTGGCGGTGGCCTTCGTGAAGGATCGCTTCGGCGACGCGGGCCTCTACCCCGTGGCGCTGCTCAG
Organism: Pseudomonadota bacterium; assembly: GCA_023410975.1. Taxonomy (GTDB): domain Bacteria; phylum Pseudomonadota; class Gammaproteobacteria; order Burkholderiales; family Burkholderiaceae_C; genus Azohydromonas. The sequence continues at coordinate 7,469 of JAEYPG010000596.1, read as the reverse complement.
CGGGCTCACGGACGTGGACGCGATCACGCTGTCCACCGTCAGCCTCGCCGCCCAGGGGCGGCTGGACACCGGCGTCACCGCTCGCCTGGTGCTGCTGGCGGTGCTGGCCAACATCGCCTTCAAGGGCGGCTGCGCGCTGCTGCTGGGCTCGGCCGCGCTGCGGCGGCTGGTCGGCCTGTACTTCGGCCTGACGCTGGCGGGAGGCGCGGCGATCCTGCTGCTGTGGGCCTGAGCGGGCCAGGGGCGGGGGTGCTCATGCCAGCGCCACGCGCGCCAGCAGCACCGCGCCCGAGCACAGCACCACGCCGTGGACCAGCCGCATGAACTGCGCGCGCGACAGGCGCAGCGTCATGCGCCGGCCCAGCGCGGAGCCCAGCAGCATGGCCGGCACCAGCAGCGCCGCCAGCGCCAGCAGCGAAACGTCGGCATAGACGCCGGCCAGCAGGAACAGCAGCACGCGCGTGAGCGTGCTCAGCCCGATGAGCGTGGATTGCGTCACCCGCAGCGCCTGCGCGTCCTCCAGCCGCCCGCCGAGGTAGATGGCATAGAGAAAACCGCCGCTGCCGAACAGCGCCGAGAACACACCGCCGACCAGGCCGAACGGCAACGCCGCGCGCGGCGTGAAGCGCACGGCCGGCTTCAGGCCGCTGAGCGCATACAGCGCGTAAGCCACCGCGAAGAGGCCCAGGGCCAGCAGCAGCGCCTGCGGCCGCCCCAGCAGGACCAGCGCCGCGCCCAGCAGGCTGCCCAGTGCCATGAGCGGCACCAGGCGGCGCAGCTCGGCGCGATCGGCGCTGTGGCGCTGGCGCGCCACGGCCAGGCCGGCAGCGGCGCAGTCCAGCAGCGCCAGCAGCGGCACCACCTGCGCCACCGGCATCACGTGCGCCAGCACCGGTCCGGCCACCAGTGCCGTTCCGAAGCCGGCGATACCGAAGACGACGTAGGCCAGGGCCACGCCCGTGACCGCGAGCCACAGCTCGGTGGGAGCGAGAGGAAGAAAGGACAGGCTCACGGCGCACGGGACAGGAGTGACGACGGGCGCCAATCTAGGGAGCGGCCGGCGCCCGGTCCAATACCGAATTCGGCACGCAGGCATCTCGAAATCAGATGCGCGGCGCCAGCGTCTTGCGCTGATGCCGCCGCGGTGCCGCCTGGCCGAAGCGGCAGCCTTTTCTGCTCTGGACGAAGCAGCGCAGCGGTCCGCGGCTCAGTACGGCTAGAAATCGACTTTCAGCGTAGCCCGCAACGTGCGCGGCTCGGCCGGATGCACGTGGCGGGCCGCCGTGACCTCCGCCTCGCCGCGCGGGCGCGACTCGTAGAAGTATTCGATGTCGTTGACGCGGCGGTTGAACAGGTTGAACACGTCCAGCGTCACTTCGGCGTTGCGGCCCAGCCGGCGCGCCACGCGCAAGTTGGTCGTGAGCGAGGAGCGCGAGCGCTGGCTGTTGTCCTCCACCAGCGCGCCCGCACCCAGGTAGCGCCACTGCAGGCTGGCGGACCAGGGGCCGAGCTCGCGCAGCGTGAGCGCCACGGAGCCGACCCGGTCCACGGCGTTGGGGATGCGGTCGCCGGCGGGGTCCGCACCGGCGAAACGCGCATGGGTCCAGGCCAGGTCCGCATCCACCAGCAGCCAGGGCACCGGTATCCAGCGGTTGTTCCATTCCACGCCACGGCGGCGGCTGGGCCGGTTGGGCTCGGTGGCGCCGGCGTCGCCCACGTAGACCAGCTCCGAGTCGAAGTCCAGCTTCCATAGCGCCAGCGAGCTTTGCAGCCCCGGCAGCCACTCGGTGCGCACGCCGATCTCCTGCCCGCGCGCGGCCACGAGTCCGGGCACCCGGTCCACCGGCTGGCCGCTGCGCGGGTCCACCGCGGCGGTGGCGCCGCGCGCGTCGTTGCTGTGGAAACCACGGCCGGCGTTGAGGAACAGCTCCGTCCTGTGCCACGGCCCCAGGATCAGCGAGAACTTGGGCGAGAACAGGTGGGCCGAGGCGCGGCCGGAGTTGGCGGCGTTGGAGAGGCTGTCCACCTCGAAGCGCGCCTGGTCGGCGCGCAGGCCCACGATCGTGCGCGCCCACGGCGCCAGCTCCACCGAGGTCTGGCCGTAGATGCCTACCTGCGTCTCGCGCACGCGGTCCTCCCGCGTGGTGCGCACGGCCTGCCGCGCCACCGTGTCGAACAGGCCCACGCGGATGCGGTCGTGGCGCAGCTGCAGGCCGAACTCCGTGCGCGCGGGCAGGCCCGCGAGCGCGTGGTCGAAGGCGTGGCTCGCCTGGAAGCCGTAGACCTGCCGCCGGTCCTGCTGCGCGAACTGGTCGCCTTCGGCATCAGGCCGGCCGTCCAGCGCTTGCGGCAGGTCGTAGGTGAAGTCGGAGAAGAGCTTGAGCCGGTAGTCGATGGCGTAGGCCGACACCTGCGTGGACGAGCCATCGTCGCCGCGGCGGTGCCACTCGCCCGAGACGCTGCTGCGCCGCGTGCTGCCGCCGTCGGTGGGGTTGAGCGAGTCGAAACGGCCAAGGCGTCCGCTGTCGATGAGCGGCTGCGGCACCTGGTCGGTCGAGGTCCAGTGCGCGTCGTAGTGCATCAGGCTGGCGCTGAAGCCCTGCGCCTTGCCGCCGCCGCTGAGCGTGAGCACCCCGTTGAGTTTATGGAGGCCCTCCGGCACGGTCCACGGCCCGTCGTTGCGCTGCAGCTCTAGCGCACCCAGCAGCGACAACTCAGGCGCCACCTCGGTGGACCCGGCCGTGACCAGCCGCTGGTAGCCGCGCTGGCCCAGCGTGAGCGCGGCGAAGGGGCTCTGAAGCGTGCTGCGGTAGGCGATGTCGGCCGAGCCCGCGGCTGAAAAATTGCCGTTGCGCGCGAAATAGGGCCCCTTGCGGTACTCGACGCGGTCCACCAGCTCCGGAATGAGGAAGTTCAGGTCCGAGTAGCCCTGCCCGTGGGCGTGCGTGGGCATGTTCACCGGCAGCCCGTTGACGGTGGTGGCGAAGTCGGTGCCGTGGTCCAGGTTGAAGCCGCGCAGGAAGTACTGGTTGGCCTTCCCGTCGCCGGAGTGCTGGGTGACGATCACCCCGGGCACGAACTCCAGCACTTCGCCCGGGCGCAGCGCGGGCCGGCTCTTGAGCAGTTCGGCGCGGATCACGCCCTGCGACGCCGCGTCGCTGGTGCCCACGGCATTGTCGTAGTGCCGCCCGGTGACGTCCACGCGCTGCACCGTGCCCTCGGGCGTCTCGGGTGCGTCGTGTGCCGAGGCAGTGCTCGGCGGAAGCAGCAGCGCCGAGGAAGTACCCAAGGCCAGCCATGCAGCCCGTGCGACCGCGTGCCGGCGATGGGGTGTACGAAACGTCATGGGATGCATGTGTTGGCCTCGATGGTCATGAGAAAGCGTTGGAGCCCGGGTGACTTACGCGAACGGGCGCGGATTGGATGCGGGCAGCCCAACGCGGCACGACGGCGGTGCGGACGCACCCTGGCCTGGTGCAGCAGGCCCTCACATGGCGCAGCGCCCGGACTCGTATGACGAAAACAAAAAGTGTCATACAAAATCCGTACCGAGCTCTCAGGGGCGCAGCCGCCCCGGCAGGCGCGGGTTTACGCCTGGATGCCAGGCTTCCACCTGGCGGGCCGAAGCGGCAGCAGCCCTTGCAGCGCTGCCGGTGGCGAAGTCAACGGCTTGGGCGCTTTCGATGGGCCGGGCCGCTCCGATGCGCAGTCACGGGTTCCAGGTGGTCGTGGCCATGCTCGCGATGGACGGCCATGGGCACGAGGTGCAGATTGCCGTGGCTCACGCCAGGTTGCGCGATCACTGACTGAGCGAAAGCCCGCACGGCATCGGTACGGCCGCGCAGGATGACGGTTTCGATGCAGTGGTCATGGTCCAGGTGCGCGTGCGTGGTGGACACCGTCAGCTCGTGGTGGTCGTGCTGCAGGTCCGTCAGGCGCATGGCCAGCTGCCGCTGGTGGTGGTTGTAGACGTAGCTCAACGTCGCCACGCAGGGGGCATCGGGCTGCTCGCTCAGCCGCGCGCTGCCCAGGTCCTGCCGCAGCAGGTCGCGAAAGGCTTCCGAGCGGTTCTCGTAGCCACGTGATCGCACCAGCGCCTCGAAGGCGTCGGCCAGATCGTCGTCCAGGGACATGGTCAGGCGTTTCATCAGCTTCTCCGGACCGTCCTGCCGCGCATGCGGCAGACGGGTTCCAAATGCTGCGAATCATCCTGCATGCGAGCCGCGAGGGTCGCGCGAGCATGCATTGCTCGCACCCGAGCACCCCGGATGGCGCTGCCGCAGCCAGGACACGGGCGTGATCCAGTACTTCATCAACGCCGGCGCGCGCTTTCAGCTGCTGGGCGAGCTGGAAGAGATCCTGAACTTCGCGACGCTGGAAGCCACCCGCAAAGGCCCGCTGCGCCACAACGCGGTGGAGACTTTCGACGCGAAGAACACCGGCACCAACACCGGCTCGAAGACTCCCTGGCTGGACTGGGAGATCGACCCGCAAGGCGACAGCGCAACCATCGACGTGACATGGCCGGCGGCGGCTGCACGTTGCCCGGCGCGGCCAAGGTGCGGATGCGCGGCGAGGGCTACGAGGGCGTGGCGGAGTTCGTGTTCGATCTCATCAGCTCACGCGGCGTCAACGCCTGCCCGCCGATGCTCGTCGGCGTGGGCGTCTCCACCTCGGCCGAGACCGCGGCGCGGCTGTCCAAGAAGGCCATCCTGCGCCCGGTGGATTCGTGCCACCCCAACCCCAACGCCGCGCAGATGGAGAGGCTGCTGGAGAAGGGTCTCAACGAGGTCGGCCTGGGCCCGCAGGGCCTCACCGGCAACGCCAGCGTGATGGGCGTGAACATCGAGTCCTCGGCGCGCCATCTTTCAGTTCGGCCCGCTGATCATCTCCATCGACACCAAGGGCCGCAACCTGATCGACGAAAACAAGGCCCGCTTCAACGAGAAGAAGAAACCGATCCTGTAGAGGTTCAACCAGCAGGAGCGGTCCATCAAGTAGGCCGGACCGGCACCACGCTCAGATCGGTGCGTCCCCAACCTCGGGCGCCGCGGCGGCAGGCCCCGGCTGCCGTGTGCTCACCAGCTCGATGAACCGGCGCGCCGCCGGCCCCGGCGGCTTGTGCTTGGCCCAGACCACGACCACCCAGAGCTTCAGGACGTTGGTGAAGTTCTGCGCCGGGATCTCGACCAGCTGGCCCGCGGCCAGTGCCGCGCGCACGAAGCCCTGGGGCAGCCAGGCCCACCCCAGTCCCGCCATCACCATCTGCAGCGCCGCGACGGGGTTGTCGGTACGCCACTGGTGGCGCGAGATGGCGATGCGCTTGTCCACGTCCCCGCAGTGCCGGCCGGCCACGATGACCTGGCGCTCGGACAGCAGCTGCTCATCGCGAACGGCCCGGCTGCCATCCCGCGCCAGCAGCGGGTGTGCCGGCGAGACCACCGCGATCAGCGTTTCCTGCGCGACCTCCTGGAACTCCTCGCGCGCATCCACGCCGAGGCGCTCGAACACCAGCGCCAGTTGCGCGCGCCCGTCCTGCACCATGCCCAGCGCATCGGCCTGCGGTGCCGCGAGCACCTCCACTTCCAGCAGCGGGACTTCCGCGGACAGCGTTGCGAGCGCCTCGCTCCAGGGCGCCGCGGCCAGCAGCTCGGGAACGACGACCAGCGTCAGCCGCGCCTCCAGGCCCTGGCTCAGCGACAAGGCGTGCCGGTCCAGCTTGCGCAGCTGCTCGACGAGCAGCCGCGCCTGCGGCAGGAGCGCCAACGCCTGAGGCGTCGGACGGGGCTCGCGCCCGCTGCGGTCGAACAGCGCCAGGCCCAGCTCGGCTTCAAGGTTGCCGATGGTCATGCTGACGGCGGACGGTACCCGCCCCAGGCGCCGTGCAGCCGCAGAAAACGAGCCGTGCTCCATCGCTGCCAGGAACACCGTCAGGTTGTCGAAGTTGAATGCCATCTGTCAATCAATCTGAAAGCAGCTGACTTTTTATATCAAGTGCAAAGATATAAAGTCTCGCGCCTTCCGAAGGCTTATGGAGTGCGCAAAGTGGCTTGGTGGTTGATCGTGGTGGCGGGGCTGTTCGAGGTGGGCTGGGCCATTGGCCTGAAATACACGGAGGGCTTCACGCGCCTTTGGCCGACGCTGGGCACGGTCGGTTCGATGGTGGTGAGCATCGTGCTGCTGGGCCTGGCGATGAAGCAGTTGCCGGTCGGAACGGCCTACGCAGTCTGGACCGGCATCGGAGCGGTGGGGACCGCCGTGCTCGGCATCGTGCTGCTGGGCGAATCGGCCGCGGTCGGGCGGCTCGTGTGCCTGGCGCTGATCTCCGCAGGCATCGTCGGCTTGAAGTTCGTGACCCCTCACTGAGAAACGAACGGCAGGCTCAGGGCACGGGCAGGTCGAAGTGCAGCACTTCCTCGCGCACGCCGAGCTTGTCGTAGAGGGCGATGGCCGGGTCGTCGCCGTAGTCGGCCTGCACGTAGACGACCCAGGCGCCTCGCTGCTGCGCGATGGCACGCAGTTGCCCGATCAACCGCGTGGCGATGCCCCGCCGGCGATGCGCCTCGGCCACGGCCAGGTCGTAGATGTAGATCTCGCTGCGCGCCCGTTCGAGCTTGAACAGCTCGTAGGCCACCAGTCCGCCCACCACCGCTTCCTGTACGCGGGCCACGAGCACGATCACGTGGTCCCGGCCCAGCACCTGGCGGCAGTAGTCGTCCGAGGGCGGCGCGTCCAGGTATGTCCGGGCGTCTTCGAAGGCCTCGGCGAAGACGGCATTCAACCCGTGCAGCAGACCGACGTCCGCGGGGCCCAGGTGATGGACTTGAATGTCGGGCATGGCGCTCTCCGTGAGGCAGTGGGACTCGGGCTGGAAGCATGCGCTGACTACCGGCAACGCCTTCCACTCGGCTTACCGGGTACGCGGCTTGCAGAGCTTGTTCCATCCCGCCGTTCGCGCACCAAGTATCTCGATCAGGGAACGCAGACAGCGGGACATCAAATGGAAACAGGAGATTCTCATGAGCATTCAGAACCCGGCTGACAAGAACACCTCCCACCCGGTAGCCACGGGCACCGGAGCAGTGGTGGGTGGTGCGGCAGGTGGCATTGCCGGTGGCGCTGCCGCGGGTGCTGCGGTTGGGGGCATGACTGGGCCGGTCGGCGCGGCGGTGGGTGCCATTGCGGGCGCGGTGGTGGGTGCCCTGGCTGGCAAAGGCATTGCGAAGGCCGCCGACCCCGCCGTCGAAGACCAGTATTGGCGCGAGAACTACTCGAGCCGTCCGTACGTGAGCGGCGGCAGCTACGACGACTACGGGCCCGCGTACCGCTATGGCGTGGATGCCTACACGCGCTACCCCAACCGCTCGTTCGACGATGTCGAGTCCGACCTGAGCCGGGACTGGGGCACCCATCGCGGAAGCTCCAGCCTTGAATGGGAACGCGCGAAGCATGCCTCGCGCGATGCCTGG
>JAEYPG010000585.1 GCA_023410975.1 Pseudomonadota bacterium | reverse complement strand
CGCGAGAAGTCATACACGCCCTTGGACTTCTCCAGCTGCGCCCACTCGTAGCGCAGGATCAGCCCCTTGACCTGCGGCAGCGGCTTGATCTCCGCCATCACCTTCTGGATCGTCGCCTCGTCGCGCTGCGGCAGCGCGATGTAGTGGCCGGGGTTCCACTTCACGCGGGTGTCGGTGGCTGCAACGGCCATTGCCCGTTCAGTGGCCGTGGCCGCGCCGCGCGCCTGCTGGCTGGCGAGGAAGGTTTCGGACACAACCGGATCATCCTCCAGCTCCCAATCCGCCGGCGGCGCCGAGACCGTGTTGTCCTGCTCGTCGGCAGCCGCCACGGCTGCGTCCTGGGCGTCCGCCATGACGGCGCTGTCCGTGCTGGACAGCGAATGCGCGCTTTCGCCGTTCACCGCACGGTAGGCCTCGTCCTGCCCGCCGCCGCAGGCAGCCAGCATCACGCTCATGGAGAACAGGGAGCCAACGAGCGCCAGCCGGGAATGCTTTTGAGAATTCAGGATATTCATTGCCGTAAGAAAACTGTTGTTCAGGGTCGGCCTCCCTCCACCGCGGCAGATTTGCAGCGTTGTTTTCAGGAAACCGTTGACTCAGGAGAAAACCTGGTTCCGCGTCGTGACCGGGGGTCTTGTGGACTATTTTTCGAGCGGCGTTGGTTTAGGTTTCGGCAGCGCACAAACCCAGATAAGGCAAGCTTGTGTTAATTGATGTTTCTCGGGTAACGTCCCGATCGAGAAAAATTACCGCACCCCAAGACCCTGGTCTTCATAGCGAACTGGGCCGCGAGCCAAGGCTTGCAGAGCTTCTGGGAGGAGTCCTGGCGGGCTCCGGAATGTAACGGTGGCGCCAAAGCGGCAAACTCCCTTGGCAACGCGCACAGGCCTGAACGCTCGCCTGTGCAGGGGCGTGAATATTTCACTGAAGTATTTGTTCATGTGCCTGCCAAGGCGGAACTTTTGTTTTCCGGGGTGAGTGAGATATTCAGGCGCAGTAATGCAAGGGGGCCGGCGGGCAGTGCCGCGGCAAGCCGCCCGCGCATGTGACTTTCGTGCATTGAGGCATCGCGACGTGCTGTCCACGATGGCGGCAGCGGCCTTGTCCCGGCCGATGCGAAAAATCCGCCATGAGCCTGACCCTGCGCGCGGTGTTGCTTGATGACCGGCCGCTGTCGCGGCCCATCGAGGCGTGTTTTGGACGCGAGGGCGGCACCATCGGCCGCGCTGACGAGAACGCGTTGGCGCTGCCTGATCCGCTGCGCTACATCTCGCGCCACCAGGCGCGCATCAGCCTCACGGCCATGGGCTTCGTGATCGAGAACATCGGCAGCGCCAACCCCGTTGCCGTGCGCGGTGAGCCCCTGCTGCACGGCCACCGCGTGCCGCTGCGCCACCGCGACCAGCTGTGCATCGGCGCCTACGTGCTCGAAGCCGTCGTGCAGCCCGACGAGGGCGAAGCCGCGCCTGTGGCGCCCCTTGGGGCAGCGGCGGCCGAAGGCGCTGCCGTGGCCGCTGGCCTGGACGCGGGCTTGTGGGCCGCGTTCTGCGAAGGCGCGGAGCTGTGCCTCGAAGCGGACCGGGGCACGAGGGCCGCGTGCATGCGTGTCGCCGGGCAGGTGCTGAGGAACGCGGTGGCGGGCCTGCTGGAGCTGATGTGCGCGCAGCCGCTGCCGCCGCGGGCGCTGCTGGGCGCCGTCGGCGCCACTGCGCTGTGCAACCCGCTGAAGGTGGCCCCCGACGCGCAAGCGGCCCTGGAGCTGCTGCTGATGCGGACGCAACCGGGCTTCCTCGATGGCCCGGACGCCGTGGCCGAGGCGCTGGAAGAGCTGATCGCGCAGGTCCTGGCTACCGGGGTCGGCACCCGCGCCGCACGCGACGGCGTGCTGCGGCGCTTCGCCCCGCCGGCGCTGGAGGCGCGGCTGCATGACGCCGGCGCAGCGCCGCCCTGGTGGCCCGCGCAGCGCCAAGCCCGGCTGTGGGTGCAGTACGGGCTGCTCTTCGAGCACCTGCGCAGCCAGGCGCAGGCGGACTTCGACACGCTCTTCGGCCAGGCTTTCGCCCTGGCCTACGAGGACCAGCTGCAGCGGCTTCGGCGGGACCGGGCCTGCTGAGCGTCAGCGCCTGAGCAGGCCCGGCACACCGTTTTGCACAATCGGTGTGCCATGCCGCCCCGGCCCACAGCCTGCCCGGCGCGGGACAGCCGCCTGCTGGAGCCCGGATTCCGTTGCGGGGCCGCACGGCCCCACCACCTCACTGCATGACCCGATGAACTTCCTGAAACCCTCACCGCTGCGCCTGGCCGCGCTGCTGCTGCCGGCGCTGGTTGGTGCCTGCACCGCCGCGCCGGCGCGGCAGGACGGCGACGCCAGCCTTGCCCCTTGCATCGACGCGCTGCGCCAACGCCTGGACGAGAACCCCCAGGTGCAGCCGCGCACCTTCGAGCAGTACACGCGCACGGCGCAGGACCTGCGCCCGGTGATCGAGGCTGCTACGGCCGCGCAGCCGGAGTTCCAGGTGCCGATCTGGGACTACCTGACCCGGCGCGTGGACCCCGAGCGCATCGTCGACGGGCGCGCGCTGCTGGCGGGCCAAGCCACGGCGCTGGCGGCGATCGAGAAGCGCCATGGCGTGGACGCGGCCACGGTGGTGGCGGTGTTCGGCATCGAGACCGACTACGGGCGCGTGCAGGGCCGCTACCCGGTGGTGGACGCCACCCTCAGCCGCGCCTGCCTGAACCTGGACAGCGCCGAGCGGCGGCGCAATTTCTTCTCTGCGCTGTGGCTGCTGCAGGAGGGCCACGTGCGGCAGGACAGCTTCCTGGGCTCCTGGGCCGGCGCCTTCGGGCAGACGCAGTTCATGCCCGCCACCTTCGTCGCCTACATGGACGCTGCCGCGGAAGGTGCGAGCAAGGTGGACATCATCGGCAGCACGCCGGACGCGCTGGCGACCACCGCGCGCTACCTGTCGGGGCTGAACTGGCGCAGCGGCCTGCCCTGGGGCGTGGAGGTGAAGCTGCCTGATGCGGCGCTGGAGCGCTTCAATGCGCAGGAATCCGGGCACCGCTGCCTGGAGCGAGGTCAGCCCGAAGGGCAGTGCCGCACGCTGGCGCAGTGGGCGGCGGACGGCGTGCGCCGTGCCGATGGCGGCCCGCTGCTGGGCGAGAACGGCGCGCCGGGCTGGGAGCCGGGGCTGCGCACCGCGCTGCTGATGCCCGCGGGCAGCGACGGTCCGGCCTGGCTGGTGACGCCCAACTACCAGGCGATCTGGCGCTACAACCGCGCCGACGCCTACGGGCTGGCGATCGGGCTGCTGTCCGACGCGCTGCGCGGCCTGCCCCCGCCGCGCAAGGCCTGGCCCACGGACGACCCGCTGCTGCCGCGGCGGGAGCTGCGCGAGCTGCAGTCGTTGCTGCTGTCGCGCGGCCACTGCGAGGTGCAGCCCGACGGCCGCGACGGCCCGCGCACGGCGGCGGCCATCCGCGCCGAGGAGCGGCGGCTGGAATCGCCGGAGACGGGCCGCTCGGGGGTGCG
>JAEYPG010000429.1 GCA_023410975.1 Pseudomonadota bacterium | reverse complement strand
CCGAGCTGCAGAAGTGGCTCAAGGACAACCAGGGCAAGGTCAACCTGGCCCACGCCGGCCTGGGCGCCGCCTCGCACCTGTGCGGGCTGCTGTTCCAGCAGAGCCTGAAGATGGAAATGACCACCGTGCCCTACAAGGGCACCGGCCCGGCCATGACCGACATCATGGGCGGCCAGGTGGACCTGATGTGCGACCAGACCACCAACACCTCGGCGCAGATCGCCGCGGGCAAGGTCAAGGCCTACGCCGCCACCACGCTCAAGCCGCTGGGCACCCCGGCGCTGTCCAAGCTGCCCACGCTCGACGCCTCCGGCCTCAAGGGCTTCAACGTGACCATCTGGCACGGCATGTACGCGCCCAAGGGCACGCCCAAGGCCGTGGTGGACAAGGTCAACGCCGCGCTGAAGACCGCGCTGAAGGACCCGGGCTTCATCAAGCGCGAGGAGGACCTGGGCGCCGTGGTGGTCACGGACGCGCGCGTCAACCCGGCCGAGCACAAGAAGTTCGTCTCCGACGAGATCGCCAAGTGGGGCCCGGTCATCAAGGCCGCCGGCCAATATGCGGACTGATCCAGGCCCGCATCGCAAAAGTGAAAGCCGCCCTCGGGCGGCTTTTTCATGGGCGCCTCATTCCAGTTCTTCATTGGCACTGAAAGAAAGCCCGTTCGGGCTGAGCCTGTCGAAGCCCCCGGCACAGCCGGCCAACAGGCCCTTCGACAAGCTCAGGGCGAACGGTGATCTTTCATTAACGACTTGAAGTTGGAATCAGACGACCGCCATCGGAATCGTCACCGGCCCGTCGTTGACCAGCTCCACCTGCATGTCGGCGCCGAAGACGCCGGCCGCCACCCGTGGATGGCGCTCGCGCGCGAGCTGCAGCACGCGCTCGTAGAGGTGGCGCCCCAACTCCGCCGGCGCCGCGCCGGTGAAGCTGGGCCGGTTGCCGCCACTGGTGTCGGCCGCCAGCGTGAACTGCGAAACGATCAGCAGCCCGCCCTGCACGTCCTGCACGCTGCGGTTCATCTTCCCCGCGTCGTCGCCGAACACCCGCAGCTTGAGCAGCTTGTCCACCAGCCTCGCCGCCTGGGCCTCGGTGTCGGCGGGCTGCGCGCACACCAGCACCAGCAGCCCCTGGCCGATCTCGCCCACGGTCTCGCCGCCCACCTGCACGCATGCCCGGCGCACGCGCTGAATCAACGCCATCACGATGCAACTTGCTCCTGTTCTTCCACCTGGGCCGCCTCGACGTCGCTGGACAGCAGCTGGATGGTGGCGCGCAGGCCCGGCACGGCTTCCATCAGCGCGCGCTCCACGTCGCCGCGCATGGCCACGGCACGGCCCAGCGGCCATTCGGCCGGCAGGTGCAGGTGCAGGTCCACGAAGCGGCGCTGGCCGGCGCGGCGCGTGGTGACGTGGTCGAAGCGTACCTGCGGGCTGTAGAAGCGCTGCAGCGTCTGCTCGATGCGGGCTTGGTCCTGCGGATCGAGCGCGTGGTCCATCAGCCCGTCGGCGGAACGCTTGAGCAGGTGCAGCGCCTCGCGCACGATGTTCAGCGCCACGGCGATGGCCAGCACCGGGTCCAGCCACAGCCAGCCGGTGAAGTGCACGGCGACCAGGCCGCCGACCACCCCGGCGGAGGTCCACACGTCGGTGAACAGGTGCCGCGCGTCGGCCTCCAGCGCCATCGAGCGGTGCTCGCGCGCCTTGCGCAGCATGGCCCAGGCCAGCACGCCGTTGAGCACCGAGCTCACGACCGACAGCGCCAAGCCCCCGCCCAGCGTCTCCAGCGGCTGCGGATGCAGCAGCCGCCCCACGGCGGCGTAGACGATGGCCAGCGCCGCCACCAGGATCAGCACGCCCTCGAAGCCGCTGGAGAAGTACTCGGCCTTGTGGTGGCCGTAGGGGTGCTCCTCGTCAGGGGGCCGTGCCGCCAGCGTCACCATGGCCAGCGCGAAGCTGGCGCCGGCCAAGTTGACCAGCGACTCCATGGCGTCGGAGAGCAGGCCCACCGAGCCGGTGAGCCACCACGCCAGCGTCTTCAAGGCGATGGTCACCACCGCCACGCCCACCGAGAGTTTCAGATAGCTGCTGACCTGCATGGCGTGATTGTCAGTACGCGCCCACGGCGCCCGCACGACACTGCGGGCTTGTGCCGCTCAAGGCAGCAAGCGCGCTGCCGCTGACCGATCAACCCAGCGTGACGCGTGCGAACTTGCGCTTGCCCACCTGCAGCACGTAAGTGCCCGCATCCAGCTTGAGCCCCTTGTCGCTGACGACACTGCCGTCCACGCGCACGCCGCCCTGCTCGACCATGCGCATGGCTTCGCTGGTGGAAGGCACCAGGTTGGCCTGTTTCAGCACGCTGCCGATGCCCAGCGGAGCGCCACCCAGCGTGACCTCCGGCATCTCGTCGGGAATGCCGCCGCGCGAGCGGTTGATGAAGTCCTGCTCGGCCGCGTCGGCGGCGGCGGGCGAGTGGAAGCGCGCCGTGATCTCCTTGGCCAGCAGCACCTTGGCGTCCTTCGGGTTGCGCCCGCCTTCGACCTCGGCCTTGAGCGCGGCGATTTCCGCCTCGGAACGGAAGCTCAGCAGCTGGAAATACTTCCACATCAGCGTGTCGCTGATGGACAGCAGCTTGGCGAACATGTCGTTGGCCGGCTCGCTGATGCCGATGTAGTTGCCCTTGCTCTTGGACATCTTCTCGACGCCGTCCAGGCCTTCGAGCAGCGGCATGGTCAGGATGCACTGCGGCTCCTGGCCGTATTCGGCCTGCAGCGCGCGGCCCACGAGCAGGTTGAACTTCTGGTCCGTGCCGCCGAGCTCCAGGTCGGACTTGAGCGCCACCGAGTCGTAGCCCTGCATCAGCGGATACAGGAACTCGTGCACGCTGATGGGCGTGCCGGCCTTGAAGCGCTCGGCGAAGTCGTTGCGCTCCATCATCCGCGCCACCGTGTAGCGGGCGGCAAGCTGGATCATTCCGCGCGCGCCCAGGGCGTCGCACCACTCGGAGTTGTAACGAATCTCGGTGCGCGCCGGGTCCAGCACCAGGCTGGCCTGCTTGTAATAGGTCTGGGCGTTGGTCTCGATCTGCTCGCGCGTGAGCGGCGGGCGCGTGGTGTTGCGGCCCGAGGGATCGCCGATGGTCGAGGTGAAGTCGCCGATCAGGAAGATCACCTGGTGGCCCAGATCCTGCAGCTGGCGCAGCTTGTTGAGCACCACCGTGTGGCCCAGGTGAATATCGGGCGCGGTGGGGTCCAGGCCGAGCTTGATGCGCAGCGGCACGCCAGTGGCCTGCGAGCGCGCCAGCTTGGCGACCCATTCCGGCTGCGGCAACAACTCTTCACAGCCCCGCAGCGTCACGGCCAGTGCGGCGTGCACTTCTTCCGTCACCGGGTAGCTCGCGGTCGCCGAGGGCGTGGTGGGCGTCACGTTTTCTGACATGGCACAGAGATTTGCAGGATTTTTGAATGTAAGTGCCCGTCACGCGGTGGTTATACTCCGCGGGGTTGCGGCATTGACGCGACCCAAAGACGTACAACTTCCGGCCGAAAGTCGCAATTCTAGCGATTGGCCCTGAGGTTTTTTTCAGACACCTGCAGCCAGTCTCACTTCCGTGCTGCAAACCTAGCGGGCTTCGCCCGGCATTGAAGTTCAAATGACGGGATGGCTCGACCGCGCGGCCGAGAACGCGCACAAATTTGCTCAACGCAATCCCCGGGCCGTGGCCGCGGGCGTGATGTTTTCACTGGCCGGTTTCGCTGCCACGGCTTTTGGGGTGGCCTCTCCTTCGGCCCCTGGTACCGAGATCGCGCAGCAGATCGTCAGCGAGGACGTGCAGCCGCTGCCGGTACACGAGCAGCTGGAGGCGCTGGCTGCGCACCAGCTGGAGCTCAACCGCAGCACCGCCGGCCGCGCCAACGACACGGCCGACCGGCTGCTGTCGCGGCTGGGCGTGAACGACGCCTCCGCTTCCGCTTTCCTGCGCCGCGACCGCAGCGTGCGCGACCTGCTCGACGGCCGGGTGCCGCGCCTGTTCACCGCGCGCGCCGATGAGAGCGGGCGCCTGAAGGAGCTGGTGGCCCGCACCCCGGCGGAGCGCAAGGACCAGATCACCACGCACTTCACGCGCGTGACGCTGCAGCCTGACGGGCACGGCGGCTGGAAGGTAAACCGGGAGCAGGCGCGGCTGGAGTCGCAGGTACGACTGGGCAGCGGCACCGTGCGCAACTCGCTCTTCGCTGCCACCGATGACGCCGGGCTGCCCGACACCATCGCCACGCAGCTGTCGGAGATGTTCTCCGAGGAGGTGGACTTCCACCGCGAGATCAAGAAGGGCGACACCTTCAGCGTCGCCTACGAAACCCTCACCGCCGACGGCGAGCCCATCACCTGGAACGAAGGCGCGGGCCACCTGCTGGCGGCCGAATACATCAACCGCGGCCGCGTGTACCAGGGCATGTGGGTGCGCGACGCGATGGGCCGCGGCGCCTACGTCGGCATGGACGGCCAGCCCAAGCAGCGCAGCTTCCTCGCCAGCCCAATGGAGTTCTCGCGCGTGACCTCGGGCTTCGCCATGCGCATGCACCCGATCCTGCAAACCATGCGCGCGCACCAGGGCGTGGACTACGGCGCGCCGGTGGGCACGCCGGTGCGCACCGTGGGCAACGGCGTGGTGGACTTCGCTGGCTGGCGCAACGGCTTCGGCAACGTGGTCGAGATCCAGCACGATGGCGAGCGCAGCACGCTCTATGCGCACCTGAGCCGCATCGACGTGCAAAAGGGCGAGCGCGTCGAACAGGGCGCACGCATCGGTGCCGTGGGTGCCACGGGCTGGGCCACCGGCCCGCACCTGCACTTCGAGTTCCGCATCCGCGGCGTGCACCAGGACCCGCTGCAGGTGGCCAAGGCCACGCAGACGCCGGTGGCGTCGGTGTCGCGCGCCGAGCTGCAGCAGCTCGCCACCAGCGCCCGCACCCAGATCGCGGCGGCCCGCAGCATCGGCGCGGTCCGCGCCGAGTGAGCCATTCCGCGCCGGGCGCCGCCTCGGCGCTCTACATCGGCCTGATGTCCGGCACCTCGCTGGACGGCGTGGACGGCGTGCTGGTCGATTTCGCGCAGCAGCCCACGGGCGGGGTGCTGCGGGTGCTGGCCCACGCGCACCGGCCGCTGCCGCCGGCGCTGCGCGCCGAGTTCCTGGCACTGAACCACAGCGGCGCGGACGAACTGCACCGCGCCGCGCTCGCGGCCAATGCCCTGTCCGAGCTGGAAGCCGTCGTCGTGCGCGCGCTGCTGGAGAGCGCTGGCGTGGAGAGCACGGCAGTGCGTGCCATCGGCGCCCATGGCCAAACGCTGCGCCACCAGCCCGGGCTGCACGATGGCCGCGGCTACACGCTGCAGCTGCACAACGGCGCGCTGCTGGCGGAGCTTTGCGGCATCGACGTGGTGTGCGACTTCCGCAGCCGGGACGTGGCTGCTGGCGGCCAGGGCGCGCCGCTGGTGTGCGCTTTCCACCAAGCGCTGTTCGCGCGCGAGGCCATGGATGTCGCGGTGCTGAACCTGGGCGGGCAGTCCAACCTGACGCTGCTGCGCGCCGATGGCGGGATCTGCGGCTTCGACTGCGGCCCGGCCAACGCGCTGCTGGACGGCTGGTGCGAGCGCCACACCGGCCAGCGCTTCGACGATGCCGGCCGCTGGGCCGCTGGCGGCCAAGTGGACGAGACGCTGCTGGCCGCGCTGCTGGGCGATGCCTTCTTCGCCCGCCGCCCGCCCAAGAGCACCGGGCGCGACGACTTCAACCTGGCCTGGCTGGACGCGCAACTGGCGACGCTGGCCGCGATGCCGGCGCCGCAGGACGTGCAGGCCACGCTCTCGGCCTTCGTCGCCCGCACCGTGGCCGATGCGCTGCGGCGCGAGGCGCCGCACACGCGCGAGTTGCTGGCCGCCGGCGGCGGCACGTTCAACCTGGACCTGCTGCAGCGGCTGCGTACCCTGCTGCCCGGCGTGGAAGTGCTCACCACCGCCGAGCGCGGCCTGGACCCCAACCAGGTCGAGGCTGCGGCCTTCGCCTGGCTGGCGCATGCCCATGTGCTGCGCCAGGCGGGCAACCGCGTGGAAGTCACGGGCGCACGCGGCCCGCGCGTGCTGGGCGCCCTGTACCCGGCCTGAAGTCCCGGCGCGCGAACCCGTCGCGCCATCAACGAAAAAGCCGCCCGAGGGCGGCTTTGTCATGCAAGGGTGCGAGGCTCAGACCGAGAAGCTGGAACCGCAGCCGCAGGTGGTGGTGGCGTTGGGGTTCTTGATGACGAACTGGGCGCCCTGCAGGTCTTCCTTGTAGTCGATCTCGGCACCCATCAGGTACTGCAGGCTCATGGCGTCGATCAGCAGCGTGACGCCGTTCTTCTGCATCTGGGTGTCGTCCTCGTTGACGAGCTCATCGAAGGTGAAGCCGTACTGGAAGCCGGAGCAGCCACCGCCCTGCACGAACACGCGCAGCTTCAGCTCCGGGTTGCCCTCCTCAGCCACCAGGTCGGCCACCTTTGCCGCGGCGCTGTCGGTGAAGACGATCGGCGCGGGCATGCCGTCGGTAGTGAGATCGGTGCTTTGTTCGGCGACTGCGCTCATGCGGTGCTCTCCTGGGAATCTAGAAACGCGAAGCACCGGAATTGTCCATGAAACTTCTCGGGTACCGGCGCGGCGGCGGGGATAGAACCTCCGGGCAAAAGGCCAATTCCGCCACACAAAAAGCAAAAGACCGCCCTGTGAGGAGCGGCCTTCGCGGGGCGTGGATCGCAGGGCACGCCACCCTGGCGCCGCGGCACCCGGCAAGGGCATCGCGGCAGCGCAAGATCGATCAGCGCTTGCTGAACTGCTTGCGGCGACGGGCGCCGTGCAGACCGACCTTCTTACGCTCGACTTCACGCGCGTCGCGCGTGACGAAGCCGGCGCGGCTCAGCTCGGGCTTGAGCGTCGCGTCGTAGTCGATCAGGGCGCGGGTGATGCCGTGGCGCACGGCACCGGCCTGGCCGGACTCGCCACCACCTTCGACGTTGACCTTGATGTCAAAGGCCTCGCCATTGTTCGTCAGCATCAGGGGCTGCTTGACGATCATGATCGAGGTTTGACGGCCGAAATACTGGTCGACGGGCTTGCCGTTGACCACGATCTGGCCCGTGCCGCGCTTGATGAACACGCGCGCCACCGACGATTTGCGGCGGCCGGTGCCGTAGTTCCATTCTCCGATCATCACCGCTCCTTAGATCTCGAGGACCTTGGGTTGCTGGGCGGTGTGCGGGTGCGTGGCACCGGCGTACACCTTCAGCTTCTTGACCATCGCGTAACCCAGCGGGCCCTTGGGCAGCATGCCCTTGACGGCCTTCTCCAGGGCACGGCCCGGATGCTTGGCTTGCATGTCCTTGAACTTCGTGGCGTAGATGCCGCCCGGGAAGCCCGAGTGACGGTAGTACACCTTGTCGTTGGCCTTGTTGCCGGTCACGCGCAGCTTGTCGACGTTGACGACGACGATGAAGTCACCGGTGTCCACGTGGGGCGTGTAGATGGCCTTGTGCTTGCCGCGCAGACGGAGTGCCACTTCGCTGGCGACACGTCCGAGCACCTTGTCGGTGGCGTCAATCACAAACCACTCGTGCACGACTTCGGCCGGCTTGGCGCTGAAGGTCTTCATGAGGGGATCTTTCGGTTGTGGGCCGCCCAATTGAAAGCGGACGACCCGGCTACGGCTGCTTGTGCTGCGCTCGGCCCTGGTGCAGCTGGAAAACCAGCCGCCTCTGGGCTCGTGCCCCAGGCATTCGATGAAACGCTGGAACAGGCGCAACTTCCCCGCCGTTGACAGGAAAGCCGAGCATTCTAGCCCAGAAAGATCTGGCGTGCCTAGCGTGCAGGCTTCACGGAACACGCGCCCCGCTTGCACCAGGGCAGGGTTAACCCTTGACTGGGGTAATATTCGGGCAAACCCCACCGGAGAAACCCTTAGTTATCGTATGTCTGCCAGCACTCTCACGCCGATCCGCCGCCCTGCCACGCCCGCCTCGCGTCCGGCCTGGGTGCCGATCCGCTCGCTGGCCGTGAGGCACCGCCCGCTGATCCTGGCGCACCTGCTGGCCCTGACCGACAGCGACCGCTACCTGCGCTTCGGCTACAAGGCCTCCGACGAGCAGGTGCGCCGCTACGTGGACGGCATCGACTTCGGCCGCGACGAGGTGGTGGGCATCTTCGACGAGGCGCTGGAGCTGGTGGCCGTGGCGCACCTGGCGCGCATCGAGGGCGCCAACGGCGCTGCGCCGATGGCCGAGTTCGGCGTCTCGGTGCTGCCGCGCGCCCGGGGCCGAGGCTGGGGCAGCCGGCTGTTCGAACGCGCCGTGCTGCACGCTCGCAACTGGGGCGCGGAGATGATGATCATCCACGCCCTGAGCGAGAACACGCCCATGCTGCGCATCGCGCGCAAGGCCGGCGCCACCATCGAGCGCGACGGCGGCGAGGCCCAGGCGATGCTGCGGCTGCCGCCCGAGGACGCGAGCTCGCGCATGGACGCGCTGGTGGCGCAGCAGGCCGGCGAGTTCGACTACCAGCTCAAGCTGCAGGCGCTGCGCCTGCAGCAGTGGTGGCGGATGATGCTGCCGCGCACGGCCAGCTGAGCCGCGTCAAACGGCGCTTGGCCCTGCCGCCCGGCACGCCGCGGGGGCCGGGCTAGCATCGGCGCATGCCTCATTACGCCGCACTGCGCCCCGAATCCGTCCTCGATGCCGTGGCCGCCGCGGGCTTCGACCCCGACGGCCGGCTGCTGCAGCTCAACTCCTACGAGAACCGCGTGTTCCAGGTCTTCCTGGAGGACGGCGCGGTGGTGGTCGCCAAGTTCTACCGTCCCGAGCGCTGGAGCGACGCGCAGATCCTGGAAGAGCACGCCTTCGCGCTGGCCCTGGCCGCAGCCGACGTGCCGGTAGTAGCGCCGCTGCCGCTGCAGCCCCGCGACGGCGACCCCGCCCTCACGCTGCACGGCGACCCGCCCACCCTGGCCACCATCCGCTTCGACGGCGAGCCCTTCCGCTTCTCGGTGAGCCCGCGCCGCGCCGGCCGCGCGCCCGACCTGGAAGACCCGATGGTGCTGCAGTGGCTGGGCCGCTTCCTGGGCCGGCTGCACGCCGTGGGTGCGCAGGCAACCTTCAAGCACCGCCGCACGCTGGACGTGGCGACCTTCGGCGAGGCCGCGCGGCAACGGCTGCTCGACGGCGACTTCATCCCGCCGGACCAGCTCCCGGCCTGGCGCAGCACCTGCGACGCGGCGCTGTCGGCGGTGCGCGAGCTGTTCGAAAGCGCCGGTGCCGTGCGCCGGCTGCGCCTGCACGGCGACTGCCACCCCGGCAACATCCTGTGGCGCGACGAGGGTCCGCACGTGGTGGACCTGGACGACGCCTGCACCGGCCCCGCGGTGCAGGACCTGTGGATGCTGCTCTCGGGCGAGCCCCCGGCCATGGCGGCGCAGATGGGGCAGATCCTGCAGGGCTACCGCCTGTTCATGCCCTTCGACACGCGCGAGCTGACGCTGATCGAGCCGCTGCGCACCCTGCGCATGGTCCACCACAGCGCCTGGCTGGCCGAGCGCTGGAGCGACCCGGCCTTCCCGGCCGCCTTCCCCTTCTTCGGCACCGCCGCCTACTGGTCGCAGCAGACCACGCAGCTGCGCGAACAGCTCGCGGCGATGGCGGAGCCGCCGCTGGAGCTGTACTGACCAGAAAAAACCACGCGGCCCGGACGGCGCCGCGTGGTTCGTGGATGCCCGCCTTCGCGCACTGCTGTCCGGAGTAATTCGTTACGGTCAAAACAGCGAGAGCTGCGCATGGCTGTACGGGGTTTGAAGAGGTTTGGGTGGCTTGCGCCGAGGCCTGCCGGGGGCCGGCGCAGGAGCCAGCAG
>JAEYPG010000315.1 GCA_023410975.1 Pseudomonadota bacterium | reverse complement strand
TGAGGCGAGGGCGCCGGTGACGGCGCCCTGGAATTGAAAAGCCCGTCGCGTGGCTGCGCGACGGGCTTTTTGTTGGGCGCCCGGAAGCGGGCAGGGCGCTACTTCTTCCGCAACTGCTCGCAAGGGTCCGGCCCCGGCGAGAACGTTGCCGCCAGCGTGCGGTCGGCCGGCAGCGTGGTGTCCGTGGGCGCCTCGCCGAACATGGTCACGTGCAGCTCCTCGGGCTTGAGGCCCAGCTGCTGCAGGTGCAGCGGCACGCCGCGGTCGCGCGCGGCGTGCTGCGCGCCGGAGAGCAGCAGCACCTGCCGTCCCGGCGCCGCGTCCTGCAGCGCCTGTGCCACGGTGCGCGCCATGCTCTGGTCGCGCGCGAGCTGGATGCGCAACATGCCGCCTTCGTGCTCCCGCGGCAGCAACCCGCAATGGCCTTCGCGGATGGCGGTCTTGAGCTGGTCGTTGACGGCGGGCGGGAGCAGGGTGTCCAGGGACGCGTTCTGCATCGCCTCGCGCATGTCCCGGCGCGGCAGGTTGCCGCCCAGCACCGGCACCTCCGCGCGCACGGCGGACATCACGACGTCTTTGTAGGTGTCCCAGGGCCAGGCCGCGGCGCTCCAGCGCAGCGCCTCCTTCACCGCGGCCTCGTCGGCCGTCCCGGGCAGCCGGGCGGTGCTGCCGCCCTGCTCGGCCATTTCCAGCACCACGGCGGCCAGCCGCTGGCGCGAGGCCAGCTCGCGCACCGCCTGCGCCACCTGTCGCTGCTGGTCGGGCTGGTCGTGCTGCTCGCCGTAGAGCAGCACGCGCGGCGAGGGAGGCGGAATGCCGGCCCAGGCGGCCAGCGACAACGACAGCAACAGCGGGGGCAGGCACAGCGGCAGCTTCATCGGGACCTCTCCTGGAGACACCGCCGGCGCGTGAAAAGCCCGCCGGCCAGCCCAGCATAGCGAGCGGCGTGCCCCTGATAGAGTGCGCGCCTTATGACGCAACCCCCCGATCTCGCCGGCCGGCACATCGTGCTCGGCCTCTCCGGCGGCATCGCTTGCTACAAGTCGGCCGAGCTCGTGCGCGAGCTCACCCGCGCCGGCGCCAGCGTGCAGGTGGTGATGACGCCGGCGGCCGAGCAGTTCATCACCGCGGTGACGATGCAGGCCCTCTCCGGACGCCCCGTGGTGCGCAGCCAGTGGGACGAGCGCCAGCCCAACGCGATGGCGCACATCAACCTCAGCCGCGAGGCCGACGCGATCCTCATCGCCCCCGCCAGCGCCGACCTGATCGCGCAGCTCGCGCAGGGCCGCGCCGACGAGTTGCTGAGCCTGCTGTGCCTGGCGCGGCCCTTCGCCTCCGGCCACGAGCGCGTGCCGCTGCTGCTGGCCCCGGCCATGAACCGCGAGATGTGGGCGCACCCGGCCACGCAGCGCAACGCCGCCCAGGTGGTGGCGGACGGCGCGCTGCTGCTGGGCCCGGGCCACGGCGACCAGGCCTGCGGCGAAATCGGCGACGGCCGCATGCTGGAAGCGGTGGAGCTGCGCGACGCGCTGATCGCCTTCTTCACCCCGAAGCTGCTGCAGGGCCGCAAGCTCCTGATCACCGCCGGCCCGACCTTCGAGCCCATCGACCCGGTGCGCGGCCTCACGAACCTCTCCAGCGGCAAGATGGGTTTCGCCATCGCGCGCGCGGCGCAGGAGGCGGGCGCCGAGGTGACGCTGGTGGCCGGCCCGGTGCACCTGGACACGCCCGCCGGCGTGCGCCGCATCGACGTGCGCACGGCGCAGCAGATGTTCGACGCCGTGCTGCCGCTGGCCGAGCAGCACGAGGTCTTCGTCGCCACGGCCGCCGTGGCGGACTGGCGCCCGGCGGGGGTGTCGGACGCCAAGATCAAGAAGCAGGCCGACCGCGCCGTGCCGGGGCTGGACCTGGTCGAGAACCCCGACATCCTGGCCGCGGTGGCGCGGCTGCCGCGTCCGCCGTACTGCGTGGGCTTCGCCGCCGAGAGCCACGACCTGGCCAGACACGCGCGAGAAAAACTCCGGCGTAAGAATGTGCCGCTGGTGGTGGGCAACCTGGGGCCCGCGACCTTCGGCCGCGACGACAACGCGCTGCTGCTGGTGGACGCGCAGGGCGACCGCGAGGTGCCCGCCGCCTCCAAGCGCACGCTGGCGCAGGAACTGGTGCGGGAGATCGCGCAGCGGCTGGCGGCTCGCGGCTGACCCAACGTTTCACCACGCCGTCATGCCTGCCGGGTGCGGGCATGGCGGCTTTGCTTTTCGAGTCGGAACAAAACAATGACCACCATCGACCTCAAAGTCCTCGATTCCCGCGTGGCCGAGCGTTATGACGAGCTGGCGCCGAGCTACGCCACGCCGGGCAGCGCCGGGCTGGACCTGCGCGCCTGCGTGGACGCGCCGCTGGTGCTGCAGCCCGGCGACGCGGCGCTGATCCCCACCGGCATCGCCATCCACATCGGCGACCCCGGCCTCGCCGCGATGCTGCTGCCGCGCTCCGGCCTGGGCCACAAGCACGGCCTGGTGCTGGGCAACCTGGTCGGCCTCATCGACGCCGACTACCAGGGGCCGCTGATGGTGAGCTGCTGGAACCGCGGCAAGGAGCCCTTCACCGTGCAGCCGCTGGAGCGCATCGCGCAGATGGTGATCGTGCCGGTGGTGCAGGCGCGCTTCCGCCGCGTCGAGGAGTTCGGGGCTTCCGAGCGCGGCCAGGGCGGTTTTGGTTCCACAGGGCGGGCCTGAACGCCCATTCCTGACGGTCCGTCCCGGGATGGCCCGCATCAATCCGCCGACCGGACGGCCGATAAATGCCCCTCGCCAGCTACAGGCTGACGGCTTGCTGAAGCCTCCGCAAGCCGGCAATTTCTTCCCTCCAGACGTCGGACCGTAGTCTTTCCATGTCCAAGCCCAAAGCGGCTGCCCTGGCGGCGGTCCTCATCGTTGCCGGCCTGTCCGGCGCCTGGTGGTTCAACGGCCGCAAGGAGGCGCCGCCGGCTGCCTCGGCCAACGCGTCCGCCGCGGCCAGCGCGCCGGGCGCTGGCGCCTCGGCGCCGGCGGTGAGCATCACCAGCGTGGTGGCGCAGCAGCGCGACGTGCCGGTGCAGCTGCAGGCGCCGGGCACCGTCACGGCGCTGCGCAGCGTCGAAGTCAAGCCGCAGGTCGCCAGCGTGGTGACGCAGGTGCACGTGCGCGAGGGCCAGAACGTCAAGCGCGGCGAGCTGCTGTTCACGCTGGATGCCCGCAACGACGAGGCCAACGTGGCGCGCGCGCAGGCGCAGCTGCTGCGCGACCAGGCCACCGCCGCCGACGCCCAGCGCCAGCTCGCGCGCAGCCTGGAGCTGGTGGAAAAGGGCTTCGTCTCGCAGGGTGCGGTGGACACCGCGCGCGCGCAGGCCGAGGCGCAGGCGGCGCTGGTGGCGGCCGACCGCGCCGCGCTGGAGGCGGCCAAGGTGGCGCTGTCCTACAGCCGCATCGTGGCGCCGGGGGACGGGCGCATCGGCGCCGTCAACGTCTATCCGGGCACCACCGTGTCGCCCACCGGCACGGCGCTGCTCACGCTCACGCAGATCGATCCCATTGCCGTGTCCTTCAGCCTGCCGCAGCGCGAGCTGCCGGCCCTGCTGGAGCTGCTGGGCCGGGGCGGCGGCCAGGTGCAGGCCGCGCTGCCGGAAGGGCGCAAGCCGCGCATCGGCAAGCTGCAGTTCGTGGACAACGCGGTGGACCTGGCCTCGGGCACCGTGCGCGTGAAGGCGATGTTCGACAACCCCGACCAGGCGCTGTGGCCCGGCGCCTTCGTGGACGTGAGCCTGACGGTGCGCACGCTGCAGGGCGCGGTGGTCGTGCCCCAGGCGGCCATCATCCAGGGCCCGCGCGGTGCCACGCTGTTCGTGGTCGAGCCTGAGGGTCAGGCGGCGATGCGGCCGGTGCGCATCCTCCACTCCGCCGGCACCGATGCCGTGGTGGAAGGCGTGCGCCCCGGCGAGCGCGTGGTGGTGGACGGCAAGCAGAACCTGCGCCCCGGTACCCGCGTGACCGAACGCAGTGCCGGCGCGCCCGCGGGCCGCGGCGGCGAAGGCGGCGCGGGCGGCGCCGGCACCCAGCCCGGCGG
>JAEYPG010000529.1 GCA_023410975.1 Pseudomonadota bacterium | reverse complement strand
CCGTGAAACACCTCAGCGCCGATGATAGTGCGGATTCCCGTGTGAAAGTAGGACATCGTCAGGCTAATATCCCAGCAAACGCCCCGGCCAACATATGGCCGGGGCGTTTTGCTTTTGGGCATTCAATTGGGCAATGGGCCCAAGCCCCCTGAAAAAGCCGCTTGTGGCCTTACGCCAGCTGCCGCGTTTCGCATCCTGGTTCGTCATCCCGGCGCAGGCCGCTTGACCTTCCCACGATGTCAAGGCCGAAAGTGCCGTGGTCCGTCCGTTGGAGCCACGGCATGAGCACCGCCACCTTTTCCGCCACCCATTCCCCGCCCCTGGAGCTTTCCGTCGAGGGCATGACCTGCGCCTCCTGTGTCGCGCGCGTCGAGAAGGCACTGCGCAAGGTGCCCGGCGTCGCCGACGCCCAGGTGAACCTCGCCACCGAGGTTGCCAGCGTGACGTCCGCCGGGGCCGGCGTGGACGCGGCCGACCTGGTGGCCGCCATCGAGCGGGCCGGCTACGCGGCCCGCGTCCTGGACGCTACCGGCGCACCGGTCGCCGAGCCGTCCGCTGACGCCCGCGCGGTGCCGAAATGGCCCGAGTGGTGGCCTGTGGCCGTCGCCGCCGCGCTTTCGCTGCCCCTGGCGCTGCCCATGGCCGCCAGCCTCTTCGGCCGCCACTGGATGCTCGACGGCTGGCTGCAGTGGGCATTGGCCACCCCCGTGCAGTTCTGGCTCGGAGCGCGCTTCTACCGTGCGGGTTGGAAGGCGCTCAAGGCGTACAGCGGCAACATGGACCTGCTTGTTGCACTGGGCACCAGCGCCGGCTACGGCCTCAGCGTCCAGCAGCTGCTCACCAGCCACGCCGGCCACGGCACGCCCCACCTCTACTTCGAAGCCTCGGCCGTGGTCATCACGCTCGTGCTGCTCGGCAAATGGCTGGAGGCGCGGGCCAAGCGGCAGACCACCGAGTCCATCCGCGCCCTCAACGCCCTGCGCCCCGAAACCGCCCGCGTGCGCCGCGCGGGCCGCGAGGTCGAGCTGCCCCTGGCCCAGGTCAGGCTGGGCGACGAGGTGGTGGTGCGGCCCGGCGAACGTATCCCGGTCGATGGCTTGGTGCTCGAAGGCGCCAGCCAGGTGGACGAGTCGCTCATCACCGGCGAAAGCCTGCCTGTGGCCCGCCACGAGGGTGACCGCGTCACCGGCGGCGCCGTCAACGGCGAAGGCCTGCTGCGCGTGCGCACCACGGCGCTGGGCGCGGAGTCCACGTTGGCAAGGATCATCCGGCTGGTCGAGTCGGCGCAGGCGCGCAAGGCGCCGATCCAGCGCCTGGTGGACCGCGTCAGCGCAGTGTTCGTGCCGGCGGTCATCGCCTTGGCGATCGTTACCGCGCTGGCCTGGGGTTTCATCACCGGCGACTGGCAGTCGGCCCTGCTCAACGCCGTCGCCGTGCTCGTGATCGCCTGCCCCTGCGCACTGGGCCTGGCCACGCCGGCCGCGCTCATGGCCGGCACGGGGGTGGCGGCACGGCACGGCATCCTGATCAAGGACGCCGAGGCGCTGGAGGTGGCGCATGGCGTGCGCACGGTGGCCTTCGACAAGACCGGCACGCTCACCGAGGGCAAGCCCGAACTGGTGGCGCATGAGGCCGTGGACGGCGGCGGCGCCGCGCTGCTCTCCCTCGCCGCCGCCATGCAGGCGCACAGCGAGCACCCGCTGGCCCGTGCCGTGACGGCTGCCGCCGCACAGGCCGGCGTGGAGATCCCCGCCGCCGCGCAGGTCCGCGCCGTCGCCGGACGCGGCATGGCGGCCCGGGTCTTGGAGCGCGAGCTGCGCCTGGGCAGCGGCCGCTTCATGTCGGAGCTGGGCGTGGACACCGGGGCGCTGTCGCTGCGGGCGCGCGAGCTGGAAGCCGAGGGCCGCACCGTTTCCTGGCTGGCGGACGTGAGCACCGCGCCGCGCCTGCTCGGCCTGCTGGCTTTCGGCGACCGGCCCAAGGCCACGGCGGCGGCGGCCGTGCGCTTGCTGCAGGCGCTGGGCGTGCGCACCGTGCTGGTGACGGGCGACAACGCCGGCAGCGCGCGCGCCGTGGCGCACACGCTGGGCATCGCCGAGGTGCATGCCGAGGTGCTGCCCGAGGACAAGGCGGCGTTGGTGGGACAGCTGCGGCAGGGGAGCGGACGGGTGGCGATGGTGGGCGACGGCATCAACGACGCGCCGGCCCTGGCTGCCGCCGACGTGGGCATCGCGATGTCCACCGGTACCGATGTGGCCATGCACGCCGCCGGCATCACGCTCATGCGCGGCGACCCGGCGCTGGTCGCGGCCGCGCTGGACATCTCTCGCCGCACCTATTCCAAGATCCGCCAGAACCTGTTCTGGGCCTTCATCTACAACGTGGTCGGCATCCCGCTGGCGGCGCTGGGCCTGCTGAACCCGGTCGTCGCCGGCGCGGCCATGGCCTTCAGCAGCGTGAGCGTGGTCGGCAATGCACTGTTGCTGCGGCGGTGGAAGGGGGCCCAGCGCTTGGGGCTGCAAGGGAATGGGCGAGGGTTGCAGGCGGGTGGCGGGGAAGGAGCGCGGGCAGCTTCCTGATGGCTGCCGGACCAAGGCGTCTGCGCGAGCTGGGAATGCCGGCATCTAACCTTCAGTCGCGGCCTTGGCCCTATGCCCAATGCACCGCCATGTCCGCCAAGACCTTCCCGTCTCCGGCGCGCCGCACCTGCGTCCAGCTCCAGTGCCCGCGCCCGGCCGGCCGGTGCGCCAGCAGCCGCAGCTCCAGCGTCTCGCCGACGTTGACGTTGCCGTGGAAGACGATCTGCCGCTCCCGTACCGACGCGCGCCCATCGGCCAGTCCCCACTCCCAGTGCGCGCGGTCCGCCAGCGCCTGGAAGCTGGCGAAGTACAGCAGCCCGGCGCCGTTGAAATCGTTGTAGGGGCAGGGACGCACCGCGTGCACCGCCAGTGCCGTGGCTTCGGCGCCGACGCCAAAGCGCTCCAGCCATGCCCCGCCGCGCACCGCGCGCGCGGCCTCGGCGCAGGCCGCGGCTTCCTCGGCGAAAGCCGCATCGGCGGCACCGCCACCTTCGGCCATCGGCACCCGCCCCACGGAGTGGTTGTCGCCCGCGCGCTCGCGCACCACGAAGACCGACAGCAGCTCCAGCCGCCCCAGGCCGCCCTCCGGCCCCATCAGCGCCAGCCGGCTGTAGTGCTGCGAGCGGCCCACCGGCGTGTCGCGCCATTGGAGTTGCAGCCGCTGGTCCTCCCGTGCCAGCGGCAGCCGCGCGTCGCGCAGGTGCACCTGCGTGAAGGCGGCATAGACGCGGCGCCCCAACGCGTCGCGCAGGTCGCCGGGCCGGCCCCCCAGGCTGGCCGCCAGGTGGCGCCAGTGCCGGTCGCCGGCTTCCTTGAGCAGCCAGTTCTCCGACAGGCCCAGGCTGTTCGTCTGCGGCATGCCGACCACGAACTCCACCGGCGCCAACGCGCACGCGGCGGCTTCGCTCCGTGCCTGCAGGGCGATTGCGCTGCCCGACATGGCCTCGCGCCTCAGGCCGCGACCGCCTGCGCGGCCTCGGCGCCCACCGCCTCCCGCGCGTCGCCCAGCCGTTGCCGGATCACGTCCACCAGGTGCCGCGCGTCGTCGGCCACGCCCAGGAAGCGCCCCGAGCCCCAGGTGTTGAGCCAGGGCAGCCCCAGGAAATACAGCCCTGGCACCGGCGACACCCCGCGCGTGAAGCGCGGATGGCCGCGGCCGTCGAAGGCGGGCAGGTCGATCCAGCGGTAGTCGGCCCGGAAGCCGATGGCCCAGACGATGTTCGTGATGCCCGCGGCTCGCAGGTCCAGCTGCTGCGGATCGGCCTGCGGTTCCCACGCCTTGCGGAACGGCGCTTCCTCGGGCGCCTCGATGCCGGCGCGCGCGATGTAGGCGTCGATGTCGCGCCGGATGCTGCAGTACACCTCGTCGGCCTCGTCGAGGTTGCGCGTGAGGTCGGGCTTGAAGCTGACCACGCCGCCGCGGATGTCGTCGAGCGTGCCGTAGAGCTTCACGCCTTTGAGCGCGAAGCGGCGCAGGTCGATCTCGTGCCCGCCGTCGCGCCCGGTCATGTAGTGGTTGGTCTTGTGGCGCGCCTCGTCGCCCAGCGGATGCCGGTCCACGGTCAGCTCGTAGAAGCCCATCTCGTGCAGCCACTCGGTGGCCTCGCGTCCGCGGTACACGCGCGGCGAGCGCGGCGCGGAGCCGACGGCCAGGTGCACCTTGCGCCCGGCCAAATGCAGGTCTTCCATGATCTGCACGCCCGACTGCCCCGAGCCCACCACCAGCACCTCGCCCGGCGGCAGCTGCGCCGGGTTGCGGTAGGCCACCGAGTGC
>JAEYPG010000431.1 GCA_023410975.1 Pseudomonadota bacterium | reverse complement strand
GTCCACGGGCCTACCAGCGCCGGCTCCGACTCGCCGCGGCGCGTCATCGCCACCGCCCAACCGTCGTCATCCTCGTTCTTGATGACCTGGGCCGTCCAGCCGTTGTCTATCCACAGCCGGTCCTCGTGCACGGTTTCCAGCATCTCGGCGTCCATGATCTCTTCGTCACATCTGTATGAAAACACAGTATGACAGAAGCATGGCCGACAAGAAAAGGGGCGCCTGCGCAGCGGCCCATTCCGGCCAGCGTCAGCTTCCGGACTCCTGTTCGGACAGGTACCGGGTTCATGCGGTACGCCGCCACCGCAAGGCGTTGGCCTGCAATTACCCTTGGCAAGGAGCCAAGACGGATGGGAGAGCTGGGCGAGCCGGCGCCTGCCCGAATCACTGAGCGGAAATATCCACCGTGTGCATGGCGGGTATTCGGACAGATACCGGGTTCGAGAAGACGGCGCACAGCTGAGTTCCGATCAGTTCCAGGGCGTCTCTGAAGCTGGCCAGCCGTCCGCTTCGGTTGCGGTTGCGGGTGATCGACGGTCACCCGGTCGAGCCGACAGGTCCGCTCGCGGATGCGGCTGCTCCGCAGCGTTGCTCACCGCGTCGCGCTTGCGCTTGACGTGATACGCCGTCAGCACCTGGTTGACGATCATGTCCACCGCAGGTCGCGCCTGTCCCTCGCGATCCGTCCACACCTTCGGTGTCAGCGTGCCGGCCAGCGACACGGCATCGCCGTCTGCCAGCGCCAGCAGCGCCGCCTGGGCGCTGGCGTCGAAGGCCAGGACGTTGACGAACAGCATCTCGCCGCCAGCGGTGGCGGCGCGGACCTTGGCCGTAACGAACGGCTTGCCGCTGTTGTTCCCGACCCGTTGCTCGGGCCGGCCGTAGACCTTCCCTGCTACCAGCCCTTCGATCATGAGCTTCTCCTTCCGTGTCGCTGCTCGGTACCGGGACGCAGCGCGGCCCACCACGCACATCGAGTTGTACGCCGGCAATCAAAAACCATGGCGCATGGGCAGCTTCGACCACCAGCCCGGTGCACGGCGGATTCCTGTGGCAGCCCTGCGCTACCAACCAGAGCGGCTCTGGCTGCCGCGTTGCCCAAGCAGTGGTCCGTGCGACCGGTGCCAGCGCGCTGAGGCTCCGATGAGTTACACCTGCCCCGCCCTCCAGCTGTAACCGCAGGGGTGGGCGTCATGCAAGTACCCCGGGGCAGGCGGCCTCGGACTGGCGAGACAAGCGCACATTCTCAGCAGCAATCGAGGAGCGGCGCGTGTTCACGCTCCTGCAGCGCGACTCGGCTGTGGCCCGCCAGCCACATGGTGGCAAGGCCGCTTGCGACGCGTTCCTGCCAGGCTGCTGCCCTCTTGGCCATGCCAGTGTCGATGCGCGGCCATCCTCCGCTGCGCACCGGAAGACCGCGGTGCTTGGCGCAAGCGGGACCACCCAGCAGTGCCTGGAGCCCATCACGGCACTGTCACTGCCACCTTGCGGTGAAAGGCAGCCATTTCGGCCGTACCGACGTCGACGGCGAAGATCCCCTCGGCGCGGCAGCAGGCTTGGACGCCGGCTGCATCCTGGACAAGGCTTGCAGGGGATCAAGCGGTCGGTAAGACCGGCGAGGCAGCTGCTTGAGTTGAGCGGAGGACTCGATGGCTTCCATGAGTGCCTGCGGTGACACGAGTTGGGCAAACGGGTTCATAGGTCTCCTGCGGTTGTCGAAAACGTCAGCCTGCGTGATGCGCGGCACTGCCCCGAGGCCGGGACCGGATTGCGCACAAGGACGCCTGTTGCTTAGGCCGGTCGAGAAACCAATCACCAACGAAGGCTGGCAGCATGGCAAACGCTTTTGCGGTCTTGTCGCCATGCCGCGTGGCTCAAGCGGTGCACGCTTTCGCGAAGTCATCGGCCACCGCGCCGAACCGGTGCAAGCGGTCTGGATCACGCAGCCGCTGCAGCGCAAGCAACGGAAGTCCCCGCATGACGTTCTTGCCGTTCAGCGGCCCAATGGTTTCGGTGAACCTGTCATGGAAGCCCTGGCGCGGTGGCATTGCTGTCAAGGATGGCGATCCGTCGAGCCAGCCGGGGCGGGCTTGGCCGGTCCAGCCCACAGTCGAAACAAAGGGACAGGAATTTCTCCAGGCTGGTTCCTGCACGCTGCAGTGGATAGGGCCGAAACCACCGCAATATCGATGCTGAGCTCGCGCATCATGCTCAGCATCGCCTGGGCTTCCTGCAGGACATGCGGGCCCCGCGTCCTTCTCCGGCTCGGTATTGCTCATGACCAACTGCTGTCCCCTCGCCTCGCATCCCACGGCGGTCAAGGTAGCAGCGGCGAGATGCGGCGGAAATAGTCCTCTTCTCCCGGCCGGGCGGGACAAAGCTGGGGGGCTGGCAGGCGAAATCTCCCATGCCGGTGTTGCGTGGCCCAGGACAACTGTGAAGGCACGGTGTCGCGCTGAAAATCGGCCATAACTGGCCGCCTGGTGATCCGTGCACTGCCCGCATCCTTTGTCCGGCACGATGGACGGCGCGGCCCCGTCGCCGAGCCCTCGGGCACCCGGTTTGACGCCCTCCTACGCAAAGACGGCTCATGCCCTTGATCTCGCCGCTTGCAACGCTGCGTTGGCCTTTGTCACTGGATGGCGTGCATGGCGTCCATGCCGCACCGGCCGCCTTGCTGCATCGTCGGGGCGGCAACCAACGCAAGGCGCACCGATGTGGAACCGCGGCGGCCCGTCAAGGAAGAGATGGCACGGTGGGGTGCCGGCTGCACGATCCTCACGCCGACATGCCGCTGCTACAAGCCTGCGCGCTCACGAGGATTTCGAACGACTGCTGCTTTTCGACGCCGGAGCTGTCCGCCATTGCGGATGCCGACGCGCGGCTACTGTCCCTTTGCCCAGGCCGCGCCTGCCACATGGGCGGCTTCGCGCCGCATACCGCCTTGCGCTCGCGCTCGAACGGGCATGCCGTGGCAACCTGGCTGACACGCCATGACCGCCGCCTGCTGCGCTCGGCGTTTCCGGTACATCGGCACCATCGGTGCAAAGGCTCCGGCCAGCAATACGGTTGATGACTCATCCAGGCTTGTCTGGTCCAGCGCTACACGCAACCGCCGCCTCCAGCACGCTCAGTGAAGCTTGTGCCCGGCAGCCTTGCGGGAAACCTTTCGATCGTCAACCTCTGCTAGAACCGGCTCCACCGCCAACAGCATGCACGCCTCGCACACGAGCAACTGACCGTCCACCTTCTGCTCGATGCCACTGTCCTGCTGCAACGTGTCGAGGAAGTCTTCGCACCAGGACGCCGCCAGCGGCCGGGTGGCAAAGACGTTGTTCTGCCAGGCGACTTCGCCTTCGGCCGTGAATGCGCACTGGACTGCGATCCCGAAAAACTCTCCTCTCTCGCCACTGGCCGGGCCTTCGGTGCGCACGATCTCCTGCGCTACACACAGCATCTGCGGCGGCATGTCGGTCTCGCTCACGTGGCGGCTCTTCTCGACGAACATGTCTGCCAGGATCGGGTATGCGTCCGACCCGGGGGCCAGCCCTACAACGGCCCCGTCCTCACCCAGGCTGCTTTCCACGGCCTTGCTCCATGTTGGCAGATGAAAGCTGCGCATCTTGAAGTCGTTGGCCTGCAAAGTCTCCAGCAACGGATAGTAGCGCTCGCTGATCCACTCACGCCAGTAGGCAAGCAATTCCTCGCCACTGCAGCCGTGACGGAAATCCTCCTCCTCGGCCTGTACGCTGGCGATGAGGTCGTCCACGGTCTTGAAGCCCACGTAGACGGTGTCCGGGGTGACGACCGCGCAGATCTCGTCCATCACTGCTACCAGCGGCCTGGACTGTTCACGCGACAGGGACTGCAACGCCGTCGTGGCCGCCACGATGGTCTCGTCCTGGTCCGTCTCGCGCAGTGCTTGCATCACCAGTGGGATGGTGCCCTGGCCGGCTTGCTGCTCGTAGAAGGTCAAGTTTTCCGCAATGAGGCCCGGAGTCGTGGCCTCGTCGTCCTCGTCATCGTCGTCCCAATCCAGAGGCAGGTCCAATCGATAGGGCCACACATCGATGTCGAATTCGTGCGGGAGGCCGTGCTGCTTGAGCTCACGTGCGAGCACCTTCCGGATCTTCTGTGCCTCGTCCTGGGATGGAAGCTCATCCATCACCATCGAAGCTTCTTCCACCATAGCGTCGTCGCCCGCAAAAACGAGGGGCAGCATCATTTCCACGACATCGCCATCGGAGCCTTCTTCCTGGTCCGCCGGCGCACTTGTCTGCGGCCCGAAATAGCCCACGGCTTCAAGCAGCCCGGGCAGTTGCGGCAAGGTGCCCCGGCCGCGAGACTTGCCACGCACTGCCTGTCTCTGGGATGCCGGCGTCTTGGTGGCAAACTTCTTCAGCAGCACCACGCCATCCTGGGGCGTGCCATTGGGCTCGTCCAGGGCACGGGCCACGCGCTGCGCGACCCGGCCGAGTACGGCCTCCATGCCGATGTTGTCGAAAACGCCAGATTCCACGAGCGCGTCCGAAATAGCGACGGCAAGACGGATCCGCTGTGCCTTCACCACTTTGCGTGCTTCGTCTCCACACCAAAAGCGCAGCACCACCTCCGCGACTTCACACGCCGCCTTGTCCGACAGCTCGATGCTTATAGGCAAACTCCCTCTCGCCGCGGCGTCGAACGTCAGCAGCAGGCCGAACATCTGAGCACTGCTGATTTCCTTTATGACTTGGGGGTCAACACAAAGAAGCCTGGGCATCGCCATCTCTCCTCAGGAACCGAACCAGCAGCTGATTGTTGCCGTCCTGGCAAACAGGGCAGATACGGCATGCAGTTTCCTATGCCGCCCTGCAGCGCCCAGAACTGGCTTGCGCAAACAGTGACTGGTTATGTGTAGTCGCTGGTGGCCAGTCATGTGATACAGACGTCACCCACACTGCGTGCAGGGTTGCCAAGTCCCTTCCATTCCGTATAGTTACCAATATACGGATCGTAGAAGGTGATCCTGTGACTGCATTGCAAGACGCGTCGCACCTGCCATTTCCGCTCGGCGCTGACGAAGCGGCTCCTACCACCACGCCTTCAG
Organism: Pseudomonadota bacterium; assembly: GCA_023410975.1. Taxonomy (GTDB): domain Bacteria; phylum Pseudomonadota; class Gammaproteobacteria; order Burkholderiales; family Burkholderiaceae_C; genus Azohydromonas. The sequence continues at coordinate 40,807 of JAEYPG010000431.1, read as the reverse complement.
CCCGAGACGAAGACGCTGGCGCAGCAGCCCAGGTGCTGCCCAGCACAACCGGTCGAGAAGCCTCGTCACCATTGCTGTCCGGCCAAGCGGCGAGCGCCAGCACGCTGAGTTTCGAGCACGACCTCGCCAACGCCTTGGGTCAGCTGCATCGCACCGAAGACGTCGTGAAGCCGGCAGTGCAAGCCGAGCTGGGCCGCCGGCTGCTGCAATGGCTCGCCAGGAGCTCCGTCAAGCTCAACTTCATCCTCGCCGGCGGCCTGGCCGCATCGGTGTTCCTCAACGTGATCCTCGCCTTCTCGGCGATCAACCCGGTACGCGAGTACTTTGCTTCCGACAACGGCCGGCTTCTTCCATTGGTCCCGCTGAGCCGCCCCTACACCAAGGCGCCTACCGTCATCCAGTTCGCCAAGGACACGCTCAACGAGTCGTTCACGTTGGATTTCACCAACTACCAGGCGCAGCTGGAAAACGTTCGCCTGCGCTACACGCGAGAGGGCTACGCCTCGTTCTTGGAATCGCTCAAGGCCTCGAACATCCTGGACCTCGTCAAGGCCAGGCGCATGAACCTCTCCAGCACCGTGGGCACCGGCGTGCTGGTCAAGGAGGGCACCGAGAACGGCATCTACGTCTGGTATGTCGAGGCCCCGATTGAGTTGCGTCTGGCCGGTCAGACCACTGAGATGCCGGCGCAACGGTTCCGCGCCACCGTTCGGATCACGCGCGTGCCCACGCTCGACAACATCCTGGGCATTTCGGTCAGTCAGCTGGTGACCCAGCCGCGGTGAAGGAGTCGCTGATGAAGCTTCCAACGGGGTATGTCGCGATCGTGGCGGCGGCCGCCTTGGCCGGTCAGTCAGTGCAGGCGCAGCAGGTAGGCCCCGCTGCTGCCGTGCTTCCAAGCGCAGCCGCATCCGCAGCAACACCGGGGCGGTGGGTGCAGTCCCCGGCTCCCGCGGCGTCGGCTGCGTTCCCGCCCTCGCCTGCCGCTGCGCAGGCCGCACAAGCCGCTCAACAGGCGCAGGCCCGCAGCCAGCAAATGCAGTCGGCATTTCCACCGACAAACTACGGCGCTGGGAGCTACGCTGGCGGCGCCCCTGCGCCTGCCGGCGCTGCAGCGCAAAACGGCACGGCGCCGCTGCCGCCGCTCGTGCCGCCCACCGACTACCAGCGCGCCAACTCGATGGTGTCGCCGCTCAAGGGCTCGGAAATCCGCCAACTGCGCAGGCGGTTTGAGGAAACCCGCGCAGCCAAGGCGGACCGGCCCGTGCGCACCATGCCACGCATCCGCTCCGTCTCGGTCGACCTGTCGCCCGGCGCAACGCCGCCGATCCTGCGCACGCTACCCGGGGAATCTTCCACCGTCGTGTTCCTCGACGCCACTGGAGCACCGTGGCCGCTGGGCGCCGTCCCGCGCGTGTCCAACCCCAACCGGGTCGCCACCGCCGAGTGGATCGAAGGCTCGCCCTCGGTCCTCGTCACGATGCTCAGCCCCTACGAGGAGGCGAACCTGACCGCATTCCTGGTGGGCCTGGCCACGCCCGTGGTCATCAAGCTCGTGGGCGGCGAGCCCGACGCCAAGTCCCGCACCCGCGAGGTCGACTACCGACTGGACCTGCGCGTGCCCGGGCACAGCCCCTGGGCTCAGGCCGCCGTGCCCGGTATCGCCAAGATCGGTCTCTACGACGACACGCTGCAAGCCTTCCTCGACGGCCTGCCACCCAATGACGCGGTGCGACTGAAACCCCGCGGCGACGTACCGCCGCGCACCGAGGTGTGGCAGTACGCCGGCGCCCTGTTCGTGCGCACGGACCGCGACATCCAGACCGCGTTTGACCACACGTTGGCTGCCAGCGACGGCACACGCGTCTACCGCCTCGCGCCCACGCCCTACGTCACCCTCAGCGACGCGGGCCGCTCGCTGACGTTCCAGCTCGACTTGCCCTGAAGGCGCCATGACCAAGATCCAGGCAGATTTCGGCCGCCAGACCCTTGTCGTTGCGGCGCTCGGCCTCGTTGGCGTGGCCGGCGTGAGCTACCTTGGCTACTCCTGGTGGCAAAGCAGCCGTTCGACCCCATCCAACGTCGCCGCGGTACCGGGCAACGGTCAGGGTCTGGCTGCCGAAGAGTCGGCGCGCTACCGGCAGATCCTCGAAGAATACAACCAACGCAACGCGGCCATAGCCAAGGCAGGCAACGGCACTTACGTGTCTGTGCCTTCCACACGTGGGGTCAACGCATCTCCGGGCATGGCTGAGGATGCCCCGCCACCCGCTGCGGTACCGGCGCCGGTTGCAGCGGTGTCCGCGCCGCCCGCTGCAGGCCCCGTCAACATACAGCAGCAGGTCGCCGTCGACCCCGATCGCGTCAGGCAACTCGAAGAGCAGGTCAAGGCCTTGATGGACAACTGGTCCGGCGAGAGGCACGGCTTGGCCATCGTTGCTCAGGACGGCAAGGCGTACACCGCTTCACTGCAGCCACCACAGCCTGCTTCGGCGCCCCCGTCGTCGCAGCAGTTCGCTGACGCCTCAGGTGAGCAACTGGTGCCCGGATACGAGCTCGTGGCTGCCGAGTTGCGCACAGGCATCGACACCGATGAGGACTCGCTGGTCGAAGCGGCCATCCCCGCCGGCCCCTACGCCGGCGCCCACGTGTTCGCGCCGGGCTACAAGCGGCTGGAGAACACCGTGGACATGACGTTCACCGGCATGACCTGGCGCGGCCGCACCTACAAGATCAACGCCAAGGCCGTCGACAAGGATTCGTTGCGCACGGCACTCTCCGGGGAGGTCAACAACCGCTACTTCAGCCGCATCGTGCTGCCGGCCCTCGCCACGGGTCTCGGGCGCGTGGGACAGCTCTTCGAGCGCAGCGGCAGCACCACGGTCATCTCACCGCTGGGCGGCGCCGTAATTACCTCGCCGGAGTCGGTCAGCGGCCGTCAGGTCACTGGCGCAGTGGTCGGCGGCGCGGCGCAACAAGCAGGCAACGTCCTCGCCCGTGACGCCGCGGCCATGCCGGTGAAGCAGGTGCTGGTACCTCCCAACACCACGATTGGCGTGCGCTTCCTTGCACCGGTCTTTGCCAGCGACGAGGTACGCGGCAACACCACGCCCACCGTCACGAGCGGCAACACGCGCAGCCCGTTGCAGCCCCCCGCGGCGGCACAGACTTGGCAGCAGGCCGCCCCGCCGGCACTGCCCGTCGTTCCAGGCGTGCCGCTACAGCCACCACCGGTTTTCACGCCGCCGTACGTGCCAAGTCCGTACGCACCAAACCAGTGAGGTCCGGATTTTCAAGCTCGAGGTGCACCGTGAACCCTTCCATCACTCCAACCGACGAGGAAAGCGACTTTTTCTCCTCGCCGGTAGCGCCAGCGCCTGCTGCGGAGGCACCAGCCGCCGCAGCCGCCCTCACGGCACCGTCAAACACCAATCTCCAACCTGGGCTGCACTCGAAGATCAAGCCGTACCACGCTGCCGCCGGCATGTTCCTGTTGGCTTGCGCGGTTCTCTTCGGCAACCCGTTTGCCGGCACATCGAACAAGCCGGGCGACCCCAATGCGGGCACGCTGACAACAGAACCTCGCTACGTCGCAGGCGCGGATGGCGATGTTCAAGCCGCTATGGCCGAAGCCGCGCAGGCACGCCCCAGCAACGTGGTGCGCGACGCAGCTTCGGCGCCACACCAACCGCCGCAGCCGGTGGCTGCCGCACCGAAGAGCGCGCCGCCATCCACAAGCGCTGCAGCGACTGTACCCGCAGACGCGTTGGCCGAGAGGACGGCCGTGGGCGAGCTTGCGGCACTGCGCACGCAACTGACGGCGATGCAGAGTGAACTTGTCGGACTGCGGGCCGACCTCGCAGCCGCCCGCGCCGCGCAAGCCAGCGTCCCGCAACTCCGTGTGGCAACGCCCCCCGCGCAGTCCAGGCGGAGCACCACGACACGCTCAGAGCATGCCCGCCGTGCTGAGACGGCCGACCGCGGCGTGCTCACGGGCTACCGGATCAACACCATCTACCCCGGCCAGGCGTGGATCGAGGTGGGCCAGCGCACCTTCCTGGTCGAGCCCGGCACGGTGGTGGACGGCATGCGCGTGACCCGCATCGACCCGGTCGCGCGCCGCGTCCGGACGACGCAAGGCGACATCCTGTAGCAAGGAGCTGGCCATGGACCTCGCCACGATGATGGTCAACCTGGCCGACGAGCTCACGGCGCCGGCGTGGAAGCTGCTGTGGGTCGTCGCGGCACTTTGCGGCACGGCGTACTTCGGCCACATCATCTTGAAGATGATGCGCGCCTCGCAGTTCCCGGGGCAGCGCTCACTGACCCTGGGCGACGTCGCCGCGGTGGCCATCGTCGCGGCGTGCATGCTCAACCTGTCCCAGCTCATCAACGCCGCATGGAACTCGATGGGCACGGGTACCGTGTCCTACGGACCGATTTCCTACAGCGGGGCCGCGAGCTTCGGTGTCTTCGCTGCTGCCATCAATGCCGTCCTGACGCTCGTGAGCGTGGCGGGCGGCTACTTCTTCTTCCGGGGCGTGCTGCTCTGGAGGAAAGCCGCCGTCGCGGGGGACTCCTCGCACGGTACCGACGACGTCGTCTGGCGTGCAGCCACGCACATGCTCGGCGGCGCCTGTCTCGTCCAGATCACCGACATGATCGAGCGCCTTCGCTCGACGCTCGGCCTGGTCTGGTGATCTGTCTCCCGCACTGGAGTAGGCAACGATGAACCTGAGCAAGTTCAACCCCGTGGAAATGGTCAACGAGGCCGGCCGTTTCGCTCACGTCAAGCTCATGGCCTGCGCCGCCGTCACGCAGTACAGCGCCGATCCCCAGCAGCGCCGGATGGTGCAGCTCGGTGCGGCCGTCACGCTGCTGGGACTGACTGTCGGAGCCCAGGCCGCCGGCTTTGCCGACATGTTCACGGCTGCCGCCACACAGGCCGACTCGATGAAGGTTTCGCTCGGAAAGATGCTGGCAGCAGGCGGCTTCGGCGCTGCCGGCTACGGCGGCTACAACTGGTGGCGCAAGGGCAAGGAGGGCGAGAACAGCCAGGTCAAGGGCGGCCAGATCGTCATCCCGTTTCTGGGCGGCGCGGCCTTGGGCGGCACGGGTTTCGTACTGGTCAAGGCCGGCGAAACCGTGGGTATCACGGGACTGGCCCCCTGAAGTCACGGCGCGCATGCGCAGCACGTGACCCGCCACCATGGCCACGCCGTCGCCGCACACCACCATGGCAACTTCAGCGCCTGACAGCGCCAGCGGACAGGGCACCGGTGCGGTGAGCCCGAACATCAATCAACCCGCACTGGCGCCGCTGGTCCTCTCCACCAAGAGCACCGTCTGGGGAGACCCGTCGCCCGAGGCGCTGGAGCCTTTCACTGAAACGCCTCAGGACCGCGCGCTGCGCAGGACAACGCTGCAGTGCCATGGCTACCGTTGCATGTTCTGTGGCCTGGAGTCGCTGGCCAGCGAGGTCCACAACCGCAACGACAACCACCGCGACGTGCGAGCCGAGAACCTGGCCGTGGCTGACGCCATCTGCCATCGCTGGGCTCACCTTGGACAGCTGCGCAAGGGCGAAGGCCTCATCGTCTACCTTCCAGGGCTGCCTGCTCGCGACGTCAGCCACCTGCTGCGCACGATCCTCGTTGCGATGCACTGCGACGACGAAGCCGCGCGCAAGGATGCCAAGCGGCTGCTCAACTGGATGGCCTCGCACCACGAGTACGTTGAGAAGTCCTGGGGAACCAGCGAGCCCAGCGCGTTTGCCGCAGCCATTGCCCGTACCGCGCACGAGGACCCGATGCGCCGCTCCATCGCGTTCGGGAACCTCGCCCTGGTGATTAACCCGCAGGTCGTCGAGGAGGCCACGCGCCAGTGGCGTGCTGAGCTCACCGCCCGGTGGCCCGTGTCCGCCTGGCCCACCGTCGCTCACGACGTGCTGCACGCTCCGACCTGAACGAGGTGCCCTCATGCCTGGAATCCTGGAAAAGGGTGCTGTGGCCGTCGAGTCTCTGCTGGCCCACGTGGGCCGCTACCTCATCGGCCGCGACATGGCCTCGTACTGCGAGCTCGTCACGGCCTTGCCGCTGAGCGACGACGACATCCGCCGCATGCCAGGCCAGCAAGACCCCTACGTGCTGGTCACGGATGCCAATGCACTGGTGACCGTGTTCGACCTGCAAGGCAGCTACCAGCTCACCTCCGCGCAGGACTTCGCAGCCATCGTCGACAACCTGCGCGTGAAGATGAACGGCTACATGGCCCGCCCCGGGCACTCGTTGTCCATCGGCTTCGAGCGCGATCCTGAGCGAGCGCATGACGAACTCATGCGTTTGGCCGAACCGCTCATCAAGACGGCCCGTCGCATCGGGTTGCACAGCGAGGACATCATTCTCGACCGCGTTCGCCGCAACGCCCCGCTGGTGGCCTACGAGCAGAACCTCATGGTGCTCTACACGCACATGAACGTGATGAGCGACGACGAAACCAAGCGTGAGCTCAAGGAGCGCGTGGAGCGGGCACTGCAGCACCTCCTGCCGTACCTGGACTTCGGACAGAACCCGGCCGCGGTGCTGCTGGCCATGAAGTACCGCCACGACACCATGGTGGCCCGCGTGAAGCAGGACTTTGAGCAGTGCGGCCAGGGAGGTACCGCGGGCATCATGCTCAAGCCCATCGGGGCGCACGAGGCCATCAAGCGGCTGCGCATCATGGTCAATCGCGAGCGCACGTCGCAAAAGTTCCGCCCGGTGCTGCCTGGCGACCGGTTCATCCCGCACGGACGCGAGGATGGGCGCGACTTCTCCGATCTCTCGGCTCCGCTCATCGGCTACCAGATCTCCACCACGTCGGTGGACCTCGAGGGCGAACTCATCCGCAGCGAGGATTTGTGGCACGCCAACCTCTCGCTGGAACTGGGGCCACAGGAGCCGCAACCGTTTGCAGAGTTGTTCCGCAACGTCGACCGCCGCATGCCCTGGCGCCTGCGCTTCGATTTCTGCCCGGGCGGGCTCAACGAGATGCGCGGGCGCCAAATGATGCTGGCCTTCGCGGGCATGTTCCCGGCCAACAAGATGATCAAGCAGTCGTTCCAGGACCTGCTCGAGCGCAGCCGGCACGACGCGATCCTGTCGATGAAGGTCACCGCATCAACCTGGGGCCACAGCGAGCACGAAGCCAAGCAGCGCGCCGCCTCCCTGGAAAAGGCGCTCCAGGCCTGGGGCACCTGCCAGGTCACGGACGTGCACGGCGACCCCATGGCGGCGTGGGCCTCCACCATTCCCGCCTTCACCACCCGCAACATCGCCAACCGGTGGGTGCCGCCGCTGGACGATGCCCTGCTCATGGCGCCGCTGCAGCGCCCGGCCACGCCCTGGAGCGAAAACGGGACGGTTGTCATGCGCACCCCGGACGGCAAGATCTTCCCGATCCAGCCGGGCAGCCGGCTGCAGGACACCTGGATCGAGCTCGGCGCGGCACCGCCCGGCTCAGGCAAGACGACGCTGATGAACTCGATCAACAACGCTTTGCTGCACAACCCGGGCAGCGCACGGCTGCCGCTGATGACGATGGTGGAGGTCAAGCCCGGCTCTGCTGGCCTCATCCAGCTCATCCAGGATTCTCTGCCGCCGCACCGCCGTCACGAGGCGATCTACCTGCGCCTGCGCAACGACCCGGAGTACGCGGTGAACATCTGGGACACGCAGCTTGGCGCGCGCCGGCCCACAGCGCGTGAATTCGACTTCCAGGTGGACTTCATGACCGCGCTGTGCTCGGACGCCAAGTCACGCAGCGCCCCCGGTGACTGCGCCCGTGTCAACGAGATGTTGCTTAACGTCGTGTACGGGGAGCTGGCAGAAGCCAAGGCCAACAAGTACGAGGCGGGCGTGGAGCGCGCGGTCGACGAAGCGCTCACCTCCAGCGGTATTCGCGCCAGCCACGATGTCGAAGACTGGTGGTTGCATGCCACCTGGTACGAAGTCACGGACATGCTCTTTGCCAACGGGCTCCATCGGGAGGCGGCGCTGGCTCAACGCCACGCCTCGCCCGTGCTCACGGACTTCATCGCGGCGCTCCAGCACGAGAGCGTTGTCGGCCTCTACGGTACCGCCATGCTGGGCCAGGAGAGGCTGCTGGACTACATGGCCCGCTGCTTCCACTCGGCCAGTTCCAGCTACCGCCTGTTCGCCGGGCGCACCCGCTTCGAAATCAGCAGCGAGACGCGTGTCGTGGGCATGGACCTCAACGAGGTGATCGGCGGCAAGTCGGACGAGGGCATGCTGCGCACCGGCATCCTGTACATGTTCGCCCGGTACCTGGCGGCGCGGAACTACTTCCTGCGCGAGGATTTGTTGCTGCCTATCGTGCCTCCGCTCTACCGCGAGTACCACCGCCAGCGCGTCGCAGACATTCGCGACGAAAAGAAGCACATCTGCTACGACGAGTACCACAACACTGGGGGCTTGGCCGCGTTCACCTCGACCATCATCAAGGACGGCCGCGAAGGCCGGGAGTGGGGCATTCGCATCGCGGCGTTCTCCCAGTTCCTGGCTGACTTCCCGGACGACCTGCTGGGTGCAGCCACATGCGTCTACGTCATGCGCGGTGGCAGCCCCAGCGACGAGCGGGTGCTGCGCGAGAAGTTCGACGTGAGCGAGGAAGCGATCCGTCGGCTGCAGCGCGATGCAGTGGGCCCTAACGCCGAGGAGGGCGGCAATTTCCTGGCGCTGTTCAAGACCAAGCGCGGCTTCGTCGTGCAGATGCTCACCAACACCGTGGGCGCCGTGGAGGCCTGGGCCTTCTCCACGACTTCGGAAGATGTCTCGCTGCGCACCCGGCTGTACGAGGCGCTGGGCACCTACGCGGCACGAAAGCTCCTGGCGCACCACTTCCCCTTGGGCACCGCCACCGAAACCATCGAGCGCATGCGCGCGAACGCGCCCGAGGGCGCACAGGGCTCCGTGGTCGCGCAGCTGGCCAGCCGCCTCCTGCATGAGCACGCCAGCCAACAGCGTAATCAAGGACAGCTGCAGCAATGAAGCTCAAGCGCTTTCCAACGCGGCGCGCCGTGGCGCTGGCCACTTGCCTGGTGGCATCCCAGCCAGCGTCCGCCGCATGGCCGGTCATCGATGCGGCGGTGCTCGCGGCCGTGACGGCTCTCAACACGTCCGTCAACGCGATGCACACCAACCTCTACAACCTGCTCTACCAGATCGGCACGGCGATCAACCAGCAGACCTCGAAGGTTTCCAGCACGGTCGAAGCGGCCGCCCGGGCACAGCGCGAATTCGACACGGCACAGGAGCGCAACAGGCGCTACGAGGACGCACGTCAGCGCTATGTCGTGGCGCCCAGCATCTGCAGCGAGTCGGCTTCCGGCGGCGCGGCGCAGGTGGCAGCGGCCGCCGCCGGCATGAAAGGCAGCGTGCGCCCGCGCGGAGGCGTTCCCATCAACAACACCGCGATAGCGCAAGCCGTCAACAGCCTGCCGGTGGCGCAGGAAGTCGACGCCGCGCGCGCGTCCAACGTCCATGCGCAGTTTTGCGACGCGGACGATCACGCGGCCTACGGCGGCAGCAAGGCCTGTCCGGCCATCTCGGCCAACATGCCCGGCGCCGACAAGCGCGTGGACTCGCTCTACATCGGTGCGGGCCCCAACGGGAAGGCGCCCGACCTGACGTTTTCGCAACAACAGGTCGAGGCGGCGCTGATGTATGTCCAGAACGCCTACCGGCGCTCGGTCGGGCCGCAACTGCGCAAGGGCGAGGCCGATACCGCCTCGGGCGCCCAGTACGTCGGCCTCGTGACGCAACTCAACGCCGTGCTCTCTGCGGCGGCCGACCCCGCAGAGCAGCAGATCGTCGACAGCACCCCGAATCCGGACACGCAGCAGTTGCTCAAGGAGGCGCTGGAATCGCCCTCGGCCAGCGCCTACTTCACCCAGGTGGCTTCGCCGCGTGCGCGATCCACCAGCGTGATGTCCGCGCGCGAGTTCGAGGCCTTTGAGGTGGGCCGCCGCTACGCCAACACGGCCTACCAATCCGACCTGCAATCCATGGGCGGAGAGAACCTCACCCGCGAGCTCATCCGCGTCAACGCCCTCAACGCCTGGCTGCTCGCCGGCCTCAAGAGCGAGATCCGCCGCGGCAACGTCATCAACGGCCAGCTGCTGGCCAGCACCGTGCGCCAGGAGTACGAGCCGATCCTGGCGCAGAAGTACCGGGCGGTGTCCGGCCGCATGGGCGGTCAGTGATGGATGACACCCGTCCCAGCCGCGTGCGCGCCGTGGGCCGTGGCCTGCTACGCGTACTGCTGCCTTTCCATGCAATGCGCCACACCGCGCACTTGGCCAAGCAGGAAGCGCAGCGCACACGTGAGAACGTGGTGGTGCTGCGCGAGCTCGCCAACCAAGCGCGGCGATCCGTTACAGGCATCAAGGAGCCGCCAACAGAAGACGAGGAGCAGCCTGCAGAGCCGGCGGACGTCCCGTTCGCTCAGGCCATGGCGCGCCGCGGACCCGACGCCATGTCCGCTCCTGAACTGCGCAGCCACTTCCTGGCCAAGAAGCGTACGGCGTTGGCCATGGCAGCAGTCTTCGCGCTGGCCGCGCTGCTGCAGGTCGCGTGGGGCTTGGCGACACCTTCGGTCGGTGCGCTGTACTTCGGCCTGCTGTGCCTTGCCGGCAGCCAGCCGCTGTGTTTCGTGCTCGCCCTGAGCGCGCACTTCCGCATCTGGCAGCTCGATAACCAACGCCTGTCCCGTGCCGAGAAGGGCGGTCTCGCCGACTTCAGGCACGAGGTGCCGCGTTGGTGGTTGGCCGTGCTGGATCCAGAGCTCAGGCGCGGCCAAAAGGACAGGTCATGAACACAAGGCAACGTCTGGTGCGCGCCACGCTGCTCATGGCTGGCGCGCTGGCTTCGATGCCGGCTCTGGCCCAGATGACGTTGGGCGAGATCGCCGGCGCGGCGCAACGTTCCGGCGACAAGTCGCGCGAAGCCCTCGTGGCGATTTTTGGGAATGTCGTCAACGATCCATTGAGTGCCGCCGGCGACACGGACACCGTGTTGGCCGGCATTTTCATGGTGACCAACGCGACGCTGTTGGTCATCGGCGGATTCATCGTCTGCTACCACTTCGTGCGCAAGCTTTCGCAAACCGCGCATGACGGCACGGTATTCGATCAGCAAAAGCACGTCCTCTGGGGGCCGATCCGTATCCTCTGGGGCGTGGCCTCACTCGTGCCTACGCCAAATGGCTGGTCGCTAGCTCAACTGCTTATGCTTTGGGGCGCTTCAGTAATCGGCGTCGGCAGCGCGAACCTGGCCGTCGATCAGGCGACCGCAGCGTTTGATACTGGCAACAGCATGGTCACGCAGCCGGTTTTACCTAGCACCGTGAAACTCGCCCAGGGTCTATTTGAAGCACATCTATGCATGCACGGCATTAACAGAGGGCTCGCTGTGGCCGCACAGAATGGCGCGCTCATACCTAGCGATGAATACATTAACCTCCACCCAACAGCCACCGGCTTCTCGCTAAGCAATAGTAGCTTCGTTTGTGGCGGCTCAAATTTGAATGAATTTATTCCTTCGACTCATGCAACTAACGGCTGGTTCAGCAACAGCATCCCGCTGGATGAAATTAGAAATGCTCACCTTTATGCATTGCAAACTATGCAGGCCGACATCAACCAATCTGCGAGCACGTTCGTTGATGCGGTCGTTCGAAAGCAACAGAATTCTGACACAGTGATTTCTGATGCGGAAACGGCTATTCAACTTGCCGCCGCAAATTATGAAAAATACGTCAACGCCGTTGCCGCAGAGAAACAAGGCGACATTAGACGCTTGGCATCCGAACTTGGAGCCGCATTAGCCAAATCCGGTTGGTGGACATTAGGTGCATGGTATCAAACTTTTGCGCAAGCAAATACAAAACTATCCGATGCAGTCGCCGCCAAAGCATCAGTGTATGGTGTGGCAGCGAATGGTGATCCAGCAATGCTGAATCTATATTCGACAGCATTGACGGCTTACAAAGCACAGCAGGCCAGATCAACTTATACGCCTCCAATTGGAACCAGCAGCACTGGCGAGTACACGCGCGCCGCCGTCGCTGAAGATCCAATTAAGGTAATCGGGAGTGTCTTTGCTGCGCCTGGACAGCGCTTTGTAAACGCCCTAGTCAACATCAACGCTGATGGTGCGGGCTTAGGTCAGGTTAACCCCTTGATCAAGATGAAGAACATTGGGGATTACACAATCGCCGTTGCAGACACTGGCCTCGCTGTTTTGGCTGCGGCAAAGGGAGCAGAACTAGCATCAAAATGGATCGATATTGGTGGTATTGGCTCCAAAATTGCCGGTGTGATTTCAAAAATAAGCTCAATCTTGCTTATGATTGTCGTCGCACTGTTTCTTCTGGGCGGTGCACTCTCAGTTTACCTACCACTAGTTCCATCCATTATCTGGTTCGGCGCAGCAATCAATTGGCTGATTGTTGTCGGCGAAGCCGTTATTGCTGCACCCCTTTGGGCAGTCACTCACCTGCGCGGCGAAGGAGGCGACGGCTTAGGAAGCCATAGCACCTACGGTTGGATATTCCTATTGAACGTCATGATTCGCCCCCTGTTAATGGTCTGCGGGTTCTTCCTAGGAGGCGCATGCCTGATTGCCGGTGGAACACTACTCAACCAAATTTTTGGAATAAGCATCGCCAACGTCCAATTTGATTCAATGACAGGATTGGTAAGCGTTCTATTCTTTATGGCAGTTTACGCATCCATGGCGATGAATCTTGTCCACACTTGCTTCAATTTGATTTTCATCGTTCCAGATCAAGTCATTGCATGGATCGGTGGGCATGCCTCAACGGCCCTCGGACGTGAGGACAACGATCGCATGCGTCAGGCAGTGACGGTCTTTAGTAACAAGATGGAGGACGGCTTCAATCGATTGGAGCGACTTACTCGCGGAGACAATGGACCTAGAACGCCACGTTCGGGCAATGGATTTAGGCCGTAATGGTGCCATGGAAGCCGTCCGTCAATGCTACGCTTCCAAGCCGTCTCGCATTGGGACCCTTGCACAGGACGAATGAAAGGGGATAGATGTGGGTAGTTTGCTGTGGTTTATTCTCAGGCCTTTCTATATATTTGGCCTAATTTTTGTGGCGCCAACATTTGTTATTTTTTTGATTTCTGGAATTTCTGAGGAACCCGAGATCGGCATACCGGTAGTGATCTTTTCGTTACTTTATTTCGTTCTGGGCTACGTTTGGTTTGGTGTTATTCCAAAAAAACTAAATGCGCGCTTATCGAAAAGAATTCAAGCCAACAAAGGCCGAGAATTTACCCCACTTGCCCAAGCGACAGCGCTTTTATACAACAGAGCGATTGCATTAGATCCACAGCATCGAAAACTTCTCTATATCGACATGCAAAAGGGTACTGAAGAAATTTTGGACTACGAAGACATCCGCGGATGGGAGTTGGTCAGGCATGGCAACAAGCCAGCGTCGCTCACATTAGCGACCGATTCACCATCCCATCCTACGATCGGTTTGAACTTACCTCAGAACCAAGTCGACAACTTCAGCGTCTGGCTTCGTACTTTGAAGCCGTAAATGTTTGATTTCATTAGACTGGGCGATGCACGTGGCCTGCTCTGCATCTACACTGCGTGCTTAACTCTTTTGGTAGTTGCGGCACCCAATTCGACACCCGGGCATTTCATGTGGGCGCATCGAGTGTGGACTTGTCGGATCAACCTTTCGAATACCTTCCGGTAATTTACTTAAAAGACCGCATGGTGTCCGTTGCAGACAGTCCCTATCGCGAGGTTAGATATCGATATGCAGTAAAGCCATCACTCCCGTTTTCCAAGGCTTGTTGAGATTATCTGTGAACCCAATACCAAAACAGCACGATCTCGGTAGAGGCAGGGCCTAGGGATTTATAGAGACGCCTGTCAAAACCGCCCAGTTCGAAGCGGCAGCGCTCGTAGAGGCGGTATGCTGGCAGGTTCGTGTTCTGCGTCTCCAGCGTCACCCCAGCCAGTCGTAGTTCCTTTGCTCGCAACATCGCGCACTGCACAAGCGCTTGGCCAATCCCCTGACGGCGGAATCTGGCATCCACTATCAAGTCACGCACGCAGAGGTAGCCGTTCCAATGTCTTCCACGGCGAAGATCTCCCACCGCCTGATTTCCAATGAATGCAACATGGCACTCGGGAATAACGGGTGCGTTGAGGGAATAGGTCTTGACGTAAGGTTCTACCGCAACCGAATGAAGCATCAGCCGGCCTGCCTGGAGCCGAGGGATGGCGACATTTTTCACAAGCAGGCTTCGGTCCGTCGCAGCCCAGCGCAGAGTTTCTTCCGCGGCGATCGACGAAATTTCTGGCACAACCTATGACAGCCAACCGTCCAGTTGGCCAGGGACCGCTGTCAGCCCTCACTCAAGCAGGATTCTGAATGGAAAGTCCGACCAGCCGTTTCTGGCCAAACACGGTCGACGATGCCTGTTCATACGAGCCAGTCAAGACAACCCCGTCCTTTGGCCATGGGAGTCCAACAGCAGTTACCGACAGCGATGCTGACGCATCTAACAGTGCTAATTCGGCGCTGGCGCGCACGTGCCCTCGCCTTTACTGCGCGGCACGCGGCCTCTGCACCCTTGTGAGAGGAACAGTTGTCATGTCCCCGTCCGATTCAGCGAGCCCGTGGCTTGCTAGGTCGTGGCCCGGCTGCAGACTTGGCGGAAGCTTTCACTGTCTGAGGTGGAGATGCAGTCGCGGGAGGTTCCAATGTGATGTGAATGGTCGGATCAAGCCGGCACGTCGCTTCCTGGATGGCCGACCAGTGCCGATGGGGAACGATGCCAAGGTTGAGCGGCTTATCGGTGAGCAGCGTCGTGGCCGGGCAAGCGATGAGCTTCACGTGGCGGCAGGCTTGGGACTCTGCCAGCACGCCAAGCAGCGACGGCTCCTGCATCAGGGCTTCCTTGAGCTCCAGTTGGTCCAGCAGGTTCACCCGCTCGTCACTTGGCGCCAGGCCGGTACGGATCCATTGGCTGACCTGCTCGTTCATCGAACTGGCCATGCGCAGCATGCTGAAGAAGTCGTGGTTGTCAAGCTCGCCGGGCTTCATCACGCTGGGATTGGGTTTGTATTCCAGCGCAACGATGAAATCGATGATCGTGAACTGAAGTCGATTGCGGACGGCATAGGCATGGGCCGCAACAAATGCTTCGGGCTTGCTTCTGGTGCCGTAGACGGCCGTCAATGCGTTCGGTACTGGATGCGCCAGCGGCACCGCCCAGTCTCGAAGCGCCAGCGACCGCGGGCGGTGTCCCTCGTAGAACGCCACCGTGGAAAGTTCGATTTTGTGCAATCACCTTCTCCTGCCGCCCAAGCGGCGCCTCTGCTCGAGCTTGAGGTTTTGCCGTCGCTCGCACAGATGCCTTCCTGCTTCGCCAACAACTGCATGGCGCTCCCTGCTGCGTCACTGCCTGCCGTGCGTGCCCAGGTCCAGGGCAGCGTGCTTCCCGCGCTTCGCCCGTCACCGCGCATGCTGCGACGGCGCTATTCATGTCTCACGCAGCACTCGTCAGACGGGATGCGGCCGAACCCCTCCGCTCCATTCGCACCAAAATGGGAATGGCGCGAACGGCCCGTCCAACGGTGAACTCAGTCGCCTTGCTCAACGATGTCGCCCTGCTTTGACGACCAACCCTCGGTCAGCACCTGCTTGACCCCCTGGCGCTGGCCGACGCTGCCCACGATCTCCGCCATCAATCGCAGACTCTGTCGTGGAGACAGATCCATTCGGCGGATGGCCTCGATCCACCGCTGCACAGGTCGCCCAGGAGTGCCTTTGTGCCGCAGATGTCGATAGACAGAAGGTGGTGCCCGCCCGATTAGCGTCGCGAACGTCTCGTAGCTCTGCGGCTCATCCTGCAGGCCAAGCCATTGATAGAACTCCGCGACATCCGGCGGAACGCGCACTGGAGAAGATTTGGGATGCTGGCTGTAAATCTGCAGCAGCATCCCCAGTACAGGGTCTGCAAGCGGCTCGCTGCCTCGCTCCACGCTCGTCAGTTCGTCCCATTTGGCCTTTTGAAGGCCGAACGCGTCTGCGGCCTCAGCCTTGGACAGGTGGCGTACCACCCTCCAACGCTCCAGATCTGCCCCACAGAATGGGGTTTCCGCTGAATGAGGGGCGTCCGTCGGCATCCTGCTGATCATAGCAAGGAAGGCCGTATTTGCCCGCACGGGCCGCCGTGCTTCTTCATCACGCTTTTTCCGCATAATATCTCTTCTACGGAGATGATCCGATTCGATGCCGGATCAATCGTCTTGGTTTCGGGTGCCCATCCCGAACAGCGGATGGCAGCAGTTGGATTCAGGCAAACGCGCCTGGGAAGGAGCCGACGTGAGTCAAGCCACCAGCAGCGATGTGCAGCACCTCCGTAACCTTGTGTATCACCGTTTCATGGTAAGCGCTCGCCACCAGCTGGCGCCACTTGAAATTGCAGGGCAGCGCTCGGTCAGCTTTCAGACGTGGGCAGCACAGCGGCGTGGCCAAGAGCTGGACCCGGAGCTGGTGCGACATTGGGCAGTCGCCGACCTGATGTCCCGCCAGGAGGCCCGCGGCGCCGACAGCGAGGCAATCCTCGAGATCATGCGCACCAACGCGGCGCGGCATGTCGGATACAGCGTGACGCTGCAGCACCTGGCTCCCAGGCTCATTGGCGTGGAGCGCGAGCTGCCCGCCTACGACCGCCGCGCCGGTGGCACATCGCCACTGGCGCTCGACCTGAAGCCGCTGGAGTCCGATGCGCACACATCGCCCGTGCCATCGCCCCCCAGCGCCTTGCCACCCGTGCCAACGGCGTCGGAACGTGATGCCGCGCTCGCCATTGACCAGACTTGCGAGCGCCTGGCGGCGATGCCGAGCAACTGGCTCGATGAGCACGAGGCCGATGACCTCGTGCGCTCGGATGTTGAGAACCTGGCCGCCATTGGCAACCCGACACAGCGGTACTTCGCTGCCGTCGCAGTGGGCGACAGCGCCAGACGACACAGTGCGTACCAGACTGCCCTGGAACAGCAGGCGTTCATCGTTGCTGCAGAGGTGGCTGCGGCGCTACGGGAGGAGGATCGACGCGCCGCATCGCGGCAGCAACTGGAACTGGCCAAGAGCGAGTACTTGCTGCTGCAGATTGAGCAGCGCGGCGAAGATCTGGCCACGGCGTCCGTTGCGTCAGCCGCTGACGCCGCCCGCTCCGATGCGCAGGCCGTGCGGCAGATCACATCGGCCAACGAGCGCTCGCTCGCGCTGTTGACGATGGGCTGGCGCGCCTACGGGTACGACAGCTACCGGGCAGCGCTGCGCGAAATCGCGCCCGATGTCGAGAAGCTGGCCAGTGCGCTGCAAGTCCGCGTCGAGGACGGCGCGTACAGCCTACCGCGGGACCCACTCGAGGACGCGCTCCTGGATGCCGCCGTTCGTGGCTTGGCGCCGCTGCCGGCAGACCCCGGCCAACTCCCCGTGCCTATGCCGCAGTCCGTGTCGTCCGACACGGTAGAGGCTCGGCGCGAGCGCGACGTGCAGACCGTCGCGGACTTCGTGCAGGCACACCACGCCCGAACGGCTGAAGGTGTCAAACGGGGTCTGGCACAGGCTTCGATTGAGGTGCGTCAGCTCTTGGGCGATGAACAGCGCATGCGCGACCTCGACGTCCACGTGAACGCCAAGCTCGCGCATCTGTTGCCCGCCCGTGTTGCCAGAATCCGGGCCGTCATCGCGACGGAGTTGGGACACACGACCGCGCAAGCGCTCCGCGACGAGGCAAACAGGCAGGAGGCCACGCTGGCCGACAGCACTGCCAAGGCGAACCGCCTGCGTCCAGCAGAGGAACTGGCACGCGATGCGCAGATGGCCGCCGACTTCATGCAGGAACACCACGCGCGCACACCCTATGGGGTTGCTCGCGGCCTGGAGCGCGCCCCGGTTCCGGTACGCGCACTGCTGGCCAATGAGCAGCGGATGGCGGAGATAGACGGCGCGCTCAACGAAAACCTCGCCCATCTGAACCCTGCCTACGTAGCAGAGACGAAAGCCATCGTCGCGGTGGCTCTGAGGTACTCAAGCACGCAGGCATTGCGCGCGGCAGCTGACCGCCAATGGGCTGCGGAGGTGCAGCGCGATCCAACACGCCAGGTTCCCTTTGAAAGCAGCAAACTGCTGCTCGTACGCATTCAGGACGACCTGAGCGGCGTGCACCACGATAGCAACGGTCTGACCTGGCAGGCCGCCACGCCGACCGACTGCAACACGCTGCACTTCGGCGTCAACACCGTGCCCGGTGGCGACGGCAGCATTGCCATCATCGCCACCCCGCGTGAGATGCCTGTGCCGGCGGGCTGGGGCCAAGCTGATGCCTGGTGGCGCCTGCGCAGCCAGCACGACGCCAGCGGTCAGATGCAGCGCAGCCTGGGGTTGGGGCATGCCGTCATCGTGGCCCCGCTAGGCACCCGGGTTCCCGAGGGTGCTCGTGTGGTGTTCTACAACGGTGACACCGCCGCGCGCGACCACGCCATCCAGCAACTGTTCACTGACCACGAGAGTCGACTGCACGAGGCAAGCGCCGACGAGTGGACGGATTCCAGCCCGGAGGAGCACGCAAGATGGCGGCGCGATACGTCATCGCGCCTGTGGCCCGGTCATGAGGAGCACATCCACCTCGACAGGTACCAGGGCTCCACCGATCATGCACTTGAGGGCGCAAGTCTTGGGCAGGTGCTGCAGGCCATGCGCGAGAACGGCCCGATGTACAGTGACCCGACCGGCGCCGAAGCACCCTATGTCGACATGATGGAGCGTCGTGTCGAAGAAGTTCGGCAAGACGTCGACCGGCTGCTGTGGAACGAAACCGCTGCGGCGGAAGCTCCTCTCATCGCAGCGCATTACCGCGGCCTGCTGCGGCAACTTCAGAACCAGCTGCAAAAAGCCCGAGAACTCGACCCCAACCAGCAGTCCGATCCTTTCTCGTTTGCAGCTCCACGCATCAGGGGATCCGCCCCCGCCGGCGCGCAGACAGATACCGATGACGCGCCCAGTGAAACGCCAGCTGGCACCACTGCGGTTGCGGCCGCTGCAGCGCAGGCCTCGATGCCCGCCGTGCAAGCCGCAGCACCTACAACGCCCGCTGTCGTCACCGAAGTCCTGCCTTCCTCACAGGAATCGGCAGCGGCCCAGGCAACTCCAGGCCAGGCACAAAGAGTCGATTCCATCCT
Source organism: Pseudomonadota bacterium (assembly GCA_023410975.1). GTDB lineage: Bacteria > Pseudomonadota > Gammaproteobacteria > Burkholderiales > Burkholderiaceae_C > Azohydromonas. The sequence goes on along the minus strand of JAEYPG010000431.1, from coordinate 21,500 downwards.
GGTCCCAGCCACTGTGAATCAGCGCGATGGGCAGCGTGGTTCCACCACGCAGCCTCAGCCCGCAGATGCACTCGCGGCACAAGCCGGAGCCGAAGCCACGCCTCTCGCTGAACCACAGCCGCTGCCATCGCGAGGCAACAACGCTCCGGTCTCTGCCACGGCACCGCAAGCAGCTGGCGACAAGCATTCTTTTGTCGAGCAGATCAAGCAGCGGCACGCTGCCCTGCGCGATGCTGGAAAGGCGTTTGCAGACCTCGATACCGCCGAACTGGCGGCGGTTGCCTCGGCTGACGCCGCAGCGTTACGCCAGATCCGGACGCGGGACAACCTGGTCGCAGCCATCAACGAGCTCATGGCGGCTGCCGAGCAGTCTCCTTATCAGGAGGCTTTGCGGGACGCCGACTATCAGCTGACCAAGGCGGTCGAATCCATCCGGTTCGAGGCCCACATGCAGAGCCTGGCACGCCGGCCGGCCAGGCGCGGCGGTCTGGAAGGCGAGCTCCTGGAGCAAGGCACAGCCCCCTACCAGTTCCAGGGCAACGAGAAGACCACCTGCTACGCGAGGTACCGCAATGACCAAGGGGAAGAACGCACCGTGTGGGGAAGGCATCTGCCCGCGGCATTGATCGCTGCCGGTGCACAGGTGGGCGATCGTGTCTGGTTCACCCGTAAGCCGACCCCCGTCGAACTGAGGCAGGCCAACAACGGCGAACTGCCCTGCGATCTTGCCGAATTCGCGTTCGAAGTCATGGCCAAAGCGGCACAGTTGTCGGCCACGCCGGTGCCTGCAGCGCCAGCCGTGCAGGCACAGGTCACGGCCGAAGCGATGGCTGCCATGACGACAGAAAGCTTGGAGTCTGGTACCACACGCCCTGTGGAGGAAGCTGCTCATGTAGATTCGCAGACTGCTGCAACCACTGCTCAGGCGCCCGCTTCGCAGCCAAGAATATCCAGCGCCAATGTTCAGCCACCAGTGACTGACGCAGATGGCAGCATGCAGCCGAGGGCCGCTCAACCCGCGCAGCCGTCCAATGGGCCTGCATCAGTCAAGGCGCAGACCCCACCCGCCGCCGTGGAAACAGCCACGGACGCTGCGCCAGCCGCATCGCAGGCCGCGCCCACCACGCAAGACCTGATTCACCAAGAACTGCTGCGACGCCTGGCCGGGTTGCGCAGAAGAGAAAGCGAACGCGCACGCATCGAGTCCGGGTTAGCTGCCGAGGTGTCGGCAGAAGGTGCCGATACGACGAATCAAGCTGCAAGCACGAGGCAACAGGCTGCGCGGGACCACACCAGCACGGCACATTCAAGCGACGAGATGCCAACAATCGCCGCGCAGGCATGCGCCCCGGCACCAGCAGACACTACACCGCAACAGGGGCCACGCCTGCGTCCGGCATTGGACATGACGGTCGACGGCTTCACCGGCGATCCAGCCGATGCCCGGCCTTCACCGTCCGAGCACATCAGCCAACTGCTCGAAAGCATGACGTTCGAAACCCAGCGCAACGGCAGCGTGCTCTACATGTTGCGCGGTGATCCCGCCTTCATCGACCATGGCGAGCAGATCCTGATGCACAAGACCGCTGCGCCAGGAAACGATGACGCCGTGTTGGCTGCCATGCTCATGGCCAAGGAAAAGTGGGGCGGCAAACTCGAAATCACGGGCTCGCATGAATTCAAGCAACGAGCCATTGCGATCATGGTCAAGCACAACATCGATGTGGAGTTGAAGAACCCGGAGCAGGATGCCATTCGACGCCGTCTGATGCAGGAAGGGCCGGCAGTGGACCAGACTTCGCCCGGCAGCGGCCAGGTTCCTGTGATCAGCCGGCCGGCCGTGCCGCGCGAAGTGCTCGCCGATCCAGTATCCCCCGTGCTACATCAAGTTCCTGCTGCTGCATCCAGTGCTGCCTCAGTGTCCACCAGCACGGGAGACGGACGTCGACCCGCTACTGCTGAAACTTTGGCACCGGGCAGCGCTCAAGCGGCCATATCCGGGACGACTCAAGACCAGCCCGCATCGGAAGATGCCAACTCGGCTGCGCCAGCAACATCGGCTGTGGCAGCCAAAATCGAAGGCGCAACGGACACTTCTCATGCCGCCCGGACTGAAGTGGCTGCTAATGCGGCGCTGAGGGACCGTAGCAACGCGTCAGCCAAGGACGCGCGGGGTCGACAGGCGCTCGCGGACGAGCTGGTGCCGGTGGACGCTTGCAACTGGTGGTCGGTGCAGCGCGCCGGCGTTGGGCAATGGTTTGTGGGCGCCGAGCGGGAAGCCGAGCTCAAGCGCCTAGGACCGCAGCCCGCACACGGTGAGGTTTTCTGGTTCGATAAGGTAGGCAGGCGTCGCGACCCGCCCGAGGATGCCCAGGCGTACAAGGCGTGGCTGCGTGCGCAGTCGCCGAAGGAGCAGGCTGATCCGGCGCAAGTAGTTCTGCGAGGCCTGCGCAAGAACGGAGACAAGACCGAGGTGACCGTCCTACTGTTCAAGGGCGGCGGCGACTATCTGCAAGGTTATCTCGTTATCGACGGCAAGAGGCAGCCCGTGATCGCGCACATCACCCAGCGCGCTGCAGACCCCGACACCGGCGAGGTCCGCCCAAACTACCTGCGCCTGCACATCAACGACGGCAACCCGAATCATCCACAGTGGCGGGAGATCGGCTACGGCAACGCGATCAACCACCGAGGCGACGGCAAGCCGGTCTACTTTGACGAGATGCTGCTCAACGTCGGCAGGGAGGTCCTGAAAGCGCGTGTCACGGGGTCAGTCGAGCCGACGCTGCACCGCAACCTGGGCTTTATCGAGTCGCGCAAGCAACGCATCGCCAAGGAAGCGACGCTTCATCCGCTGGAGAGCGCCGCCCCAAAGGCGAGGCCGGCCGCGGACGAGGAGGCCGCGGCCGGCGCACCTCGCAAAGGATCGCGGCGTAGTGCTCGCGCGCGCGCTGCCGCTTGAGCGCTTCCCGCGCTGATGGAAGTTGCTCGGGTGGCACCTTCCGCTTCTTTTTACCTTGAAGGGCAGAGTTGGAGGTAACAGCGATGGTGAACGGCACGATTGGGGTGCGCTGGGTTTGGGCGGCGGCGCTGGCCGGCGTGCTGTGCGCCACGCAGGCATCAGCGGCAACATGCCGCAGCGGCGCAGCCGCTGTTCAGGGTGGGCAGGTGGGATATCAGATCGACACCCGCAAGGCGGACGAGACGGAGCAGCAGGACCGATCATCCTCCGACATACTGGGGCGCTGCATTGGCAGCGTGACAGGCGTCCTCACGATTCCAACGTTCCCCAGCTTGATGGACATTTTCAACAGGATCAAGGATGAGATCTGCCGCATCGCGAGCGCGCAGGTGCACCAGGCCGTGGGCAGCGTGACCGGACAAATCAACGACGCCATGAACGACATTCCGGGACACAACGGCTCTGTCATTGTTCCGGTGCCCGTGACACCTCCGCCGGGCATGAGCACGGCGCCGGCAACCGATTCTCCCAGGAGCCTCTCGGACTATTGGCAGCGCATCTGGCGTTGATCGGCTATCAGCGCAGCCTCGACATCACCATCATTTCGAAAGCCATCGTGAAACTGGAGAATTTATGCGGAATTTAGGCCATGCCTCCTTTGTCATTTGTGCCTTGCTGGTACTTCCCGAGGCCCATGCCTGGCCGCAGACCACGGCTGCGGACAACGGTGTACCCGCATTGAAGGTGACTGCTCCCAATGGGGCTGAAAACCTTTTGATTGGCAGCATGCACATTCCGGCTGATGGACTGCGGCAACCTGCAGATTCGGTCATGGATGGCGCCAAAAGCTATGTTGTGGAGGGAGTACCTGATCCCGGCAGAAAGGCTGATCAAAACGCGATGGCACCGGAAGTCCTCAAGGCTGGTGAAGCGATGCGCCTTGCCAGCGCCCGCGGTAAGCAAGGGCTACTTGAGCTGATGCAAGCCGTTGCTCAAGGCAACGTTCCAGGCGTGGCGATGCGCAACGACAAAATCATCCTGCGCGCGAACTGGGCCATGTCACTGACGGAAAACCAAGTTGCCCAGCTTTATCGCAATGCAGGGTGTGACCCGGCAGTGACCCAAGCCGTGATGGAGGCAGGCCAGACCGTAGAGCGAGTGGTTGACTTGATGCTCGTGCTTCGCAGCCCTTCTGCAGCAGCCGACATCGCCTCACGGCCCTGTGCGAGCTCGGGACTGCTTTCTCGCGATAGACTGCTTTTCAGGGCTGCGGCAAAAAGAGGGTTGCAACCCCAGCCACTGGAAACCCAAGAAGAAGTTGACAAACAACGCAATGCGGTGCCCTTACATATTCATGAGTTTCAATTGCACCAAGCATTCAGGCCGACATATCAACGAGCGCTGCAGCAAACCATAAAGTCGCTCAACTCTGGCAACTATGACGGCGTTTTGGAAGCCGCCAATAGCATAGCAGCCACCCCTGAGGATGCCAGCACTTATGAACGACTCATGGTTTTTAACCGAAATAGCGCCTGGCTGCCGAAATTGATGGAATTTCTCAACGAGGGCCGATCCGTGGTCAATGTAGGCGCCTCGCACCTGCCCGGCCCAAATGGCGTTCTTGCGCTTTTGCGCGACAAGGGCTACCGGATTGAGCCCATCTTGATACCGGCCGGCGACGGACGCTGATCAGTTGGGAACCATGCACGCGACGCGAATCCGGGTCGGGCTGCGCCAATAGCCTCCCAGCAAGAACCTCATGGGACCCAAATAAGCTCAACGCCAATTCATCTCGGGCCGGTAAATAGCGGTGTGACGTTGCATAGATGTTGCATTGGCAACCGTGACTGGCGACGCACTGGTCGACCGGTTGCACTGGATCGTCTTTTCACCAGAACACGAGCAGAGGCCTCACCTCGTGTGCTGCGCGTCAGGCTCGGGTCGATGGTGCAGGCGAAGCCCGCAAGCGCATTCGTCGCCTGGAAGAAGGTGTGCCGCTTTCGGGATTGAGCAGTAACGCGTGACCTTGATAGGGCCAGCACGGGAGGCAGTGTTGGCAGCACGTACAGTCGTGCCGGCGGCTTCACTGCTGTCGCTGTGCTGACGTGCCGGATCTACTGTCCCGTACGAGGGACAGCGTGTACGTGGCATGGAGCCAGTTCATCACCCGCTGCGCGCACTCTGCGCTCTGGCAGCGCAGGAGCACGATCACGCCCGGCATGGTGATGGCGCGCAGCATCCAGCGACCCAGGCTGGTGCCCAACTCGTCAGCGTCCGCGACGGTGGCGGTGGCCAACCCGACGCGACCCGTTGCATCGACGGTCCGGTTGATCGACGCCTCCACCGCGGGCAGCAGCCTGGGCTTGCGCTCGTCGTCGAAGAGCAGCAGCGAGACGATGACGGGCACGCTTTGCCCGGAGCTGTTGGACGCCCAATAGGCTGGGACGACTTCGAGCGCTGTCTTGGTCACGAGCCATCCTCCACGTCTGGCGGCGGCAGGTGGAGTCACACGGCAGCCGATGAAGTCACCGGATACCGGAAACCAGCGTCACGGCATGGACTGGACTGTTCGTGGAACATTCCGCATCATTACATGAATACGGAATCAGCGTGCCAATGGCACGTGCTGTGCGAGGCGGCAATGACGGCGGCTATCGAGATGGCATCTCCACCCGCGTGCGTGACCCAGGCAGCGGCCGACTACTCGGTTCCCGCGCGCGCGCTCCTGGCCTTGAAGCTGGCGTCGCTGCCTAGCGAAGCGTCGTCGGCAGCGGAGCTGGCCCGTGAGCCCTTCCCGGTGAATGCGAGCTGGCAGCAGTACCTGGCAAGGACGACAGGCCTGCGCGCCGACGTGATGAAGACCGATCCTTGCTGGTCCGCGCGTGCGGCGGCCTATGTGCTGCGCTTCGAGATCAACCAGGCTGGTGGTGATTTCTGGAGTGGCGTGGGGCGCTACTCATTCAGTTCGCCGCCGGGCATGGCCACACCGCGCGACGCCGTGGCGCACCTGGTGGACGCCGCTTCGCATCGCCATGGGTTCGACGCTCAGCTCATCAACGCGGTGATCCAGGTGGAATCGCAATTCGCGCCGGACGCGGTTTCGCCCAAAGGCGCACGTGGGCTGATGCAGTTGATGCCCGCCACCGCGGCCCGCTATGGCGTCAGCAGGACAGCTGAGCTGTTCGCACCGGCAACCAACATCGATGTCGGAACGCGGCACCTGCGTGAGCTGTGGCAGACGTACGGCGGCAATCTGGAACTCACCCTGGCTGCCTACAACGCAGGCGTTGGGGCGGTAGCGAAGTATGGGATGCGAGTTCCACCCTATACCGAGACGCAGCAGTACGTGCGCAGCGTGCTCATGCTCCACGGGCCATCCTTTGCACGGCGCGTCTACGACGCATCGCTGCGCTTTTGAAACGTGAGAGCGGCCGTGCGTTCGAATGTCCATCGCACCGACGACATGGGGTTGGTCTATCTCGCGGCCGCAGCCCTGGCCGTAGGCTTCCTGTGCTTCCTTTGGTACCAGTACCACGGCGAGATCAGCTATTACGCCCTGCTGTGGACTTGGAAACAGCTCGGACTTCTGGACTGGCCCTGGATGCCCGATGCGATCCGGGTTTGGCGCGCACAAGCTGCCGGGCTCGCCACGGTACCGGGGCAGCTGTCACTGCAGCAGCTGCTCGATGTGATGAACACCGCGGGGTACTTCTTCGTCCTTATCCCCATTGCCTTAACCTTGCGCGCCGTGGCCCTGGCCACGCGGCACAGGGCCAATCTCACGCGCAGGCGCATCGATGCCGCCACCCTGCCCCGGATCATGGCCCAGCACGCTCCGGCGGTCATCCCTGCGCTGTACTACGGTGACAGGCAGGCCCTGCTGCTCAACGTCGATCCCAAGGAACACCGCAGCTCCCTCAACCCGGAAGAATGGGTTGCACAGCACGCCCTGCTGGTTGACGGTGTGCTCGACCGCGTCCGGTGCCGCGAGTTGCTGGCCGCCGACCTCGGCACGCCGATCTCGGACTTGGCTGATCTTCGGCCCCATGAGCGCGCACTGTTCGCGGTATTTGGCGCGCGGCTGTTCTCCGATGGAAACGATGAGGCTGCAGCCCAGGAGCTGTTGGACGCGCTCAACAGGTCGTGCCACACCGGCACGTTCAACGGGCAACGGGGCTACCCCGACTTGGCGATTGCCCAACCTGGGTTCGAACGCTGCTGCGAGCATCCCGAAGCCGCCCAGTGGCTGGCCAGGCATCCCTATCCGAGAACACTGCTGCATTCCATGCACAAGGAAGCGATGCGCTCCGGTGCGCTGCCCTCGTCACATTTTCGCTGGCTCAAGGGCATGGACCGGGGCCTTTGGTACGCGCTCAACACCACGGGGCGCAAGACACCTTTCATCGAATCCGCGGCCGTGTTTACGCAAGCGCTGTGGGAAGACTTCGCGCACGACTGTGGCTACGCGCTGACTGAGCCGTTCGTGGACGACGCCATCGACGGCATCGAGAAGTACCTCGCCAAGATCGGCCTCATGCGGCCGAGAAAGGACTGAACGTGCCTGTAACCGACACCATCCGCCCCTTCGGACGCGCCCTGTACGTCGAGTTCGGCAGCACCGGCAATTCCGGCGGTGTGAGCACGTTGAAGTTGGACCAGGGGCTCACGATCATGAAGAACGGGCTGGAGCTCCACGGCCAGTACCACACCTCGGGCACGGCGTTCGTGATCGAACGCTTCCCGAACGAGCAACTGGCATCGAACGCCCAGTTGTTGCTGCGCAGCGCCGTGCAGCGGTTCGCGAAGCGCCAGCGTGTAGCCGGCATGGTCAAGGCTGGGGTGTTGTGGGGAGTGACGCCGCTGGTGGCCGTCGTGCTGGCCCTCACGCTCAACGTCGCAGCGACACGTCAGCCCGGGGCATTGTCGCCCGTGGCTGCGATACCACCCGCGCTTGCGCCGGCGCAGTTGGCCGCTGCACCAGGCACCATCCCAGCGGCAACGGCTCAGCCGCCAGAAGCCGAGGTGGCCAAGGGCATGGAGAGCGCCGTGCAGGCCGGCAAGTTCTCCGTCCAGGTATCCACGGGGTCCGCTGGGACGCTGTACGTCTTTTCAGATCTTGGCTGCCCGCACTGCCGCGACTTCGAGCGCGAACTCGATGTGCTGGCCAGGAGCTACACCGTCCAGGTGTTCCCGGTCAGCGTCATCGGCGGCGCGTCGTCGGCAACCCGGATCTCGCAGCTACTGTGCACCAAGCCCGATGCCCGCGCAGCCGGATGGAAAAAGCTGGTCACGGGCGGCAGCGTGGCTGATGCGCGGACCTGCGATGACGGGCCGCGCGCAGTGGCAGCCAACGATCAGATCTTTCGCGTGCTCGGCTTGCCGGGCACGCCGTCGATCGTGGCAGCCGACGGCCGGATCATGCCCGACGGCATGCCCCTCAACGCGCAGAGCGTGGACATCTGGATGCGCGCGGCGCAGCGCCGCTGAGGCTAGGCCCGAACTCGCAGGGGCTGACCTTGAAGTCATCCGCTGCCATCACGGCTCCATCGAAGTTGCCTCACCCCGCAGGAAAAGGGACCGAGCATGGCAGCGCTGAATCCGCAGCACGAGATCAATCCGGCAAAGCTCACGCGCGATACCCGCACCGCCGAGCAGCGCTTCTGTGCCACGTTTCTGCGCCCCACGGTTTTCCGCTTTTGGATGGTGGCGTTCATTGCGCTGGAGCTCTGCCTACCGGCGCTGTGGCCGATCTGGCTGGTCATGGTCTGGGCGGCCACGATCTATTTCCAGGACCAGAAGTTCCGGATGCCGCTGCGTAGCCCCAAGGACGCCGGCGGGCTGGACCGCACGGACTACACCGAGGAAATGAACGAGGAGTGGCTGTTCTTTGGACTGGTGCGCCGGTCTCGGGCGCTGCGCAGGCTTGCCGTTGCTGGCGGCATCCTCTACCTGGGTTACCTGCGCTCGCCCCAGTGCCACGAGTACGGCCGCGAGCTGTGGCTGACCAACTCGGACGCTCGCACGCACATGTTCCTGGATGGCACCACGGGTAGCGGCAAGACGCAGACGCTGCTCGGCCTGGGCTTCAACGCGCTGTGCTGGGGCTCAGGCTTCACCTATGGCGACGGCAAGGCCAGCGTTGCCCTGCCCTTTTCGATCTGGTCGATGTGCCGACGCTTGGGCCGTGAGGATGATTTTCTCGTGCTCAATTACCTCACTGGCGGCGAAGACCCATTCAAGCGCTTCGTGGCCATGGAAGACGGCGACTTCGCCAGCGGCCGCCCCTGCCTGCCCCAATCGAACGGCGCCAATGCTTTTTCCGAAGGCGCGTCAGACTTCTTGCTGCAGTTGCTCGCGTCGCTGCTGCCGCGCATTACCGGCGGCGAAGGCGCACAGTGGCAACAAAAGGCATTGAACATGATTGACGCCTTGTTGCGCACGCTGTGTTACAAGCGCGCTCGCGGCGAAATAGACCTCTCCATCGGGGTCATTCGTCACTATTTGGCGCTTACCAACCTGGTGCAGCTCTACATCGACGGCAGGGAAGGCAAGCTGCCGGAGCTGGCATTTCTGCCGCTGAAAGCCTATTTTGAGACGGGATTGCCAGGCTTCAATCCGGATCTTGCGCACGACCCATCGCAATGGGATCCGGAGGTGTTCAACCAGCATGGCTATCTTACTGGCCAGCTCTCCCGCACGCTGTCCATGATGATGGACACCTATGGGCATATTTTTTCCGACAAATACGGAGAAATCGACCCACTGGATGTGCTCTTGAACAATCGCATTCTCGCGGTACTGATTCCTTCACTTGAGAAGTCTCCCGCGGAAGCCGCTGCCGTAGGGCAACTTCATACAGCCACACAACGCCTGATGATGGCTCAGACTCTGGGGTACAGGCTGGAAGGCGCTAAATCCGAGATTCTTGACTCCCGCCCCTCCAATCGTCCGAACCCCTACATCATCATCAATGACGAGCTTGCATACTGGTTTTCCGAAGGGCTCGCGGTCATGTTCGCCCAAGCCCGCGAGTTGGGCTTCATGATGGTAGCGGGTGTGCAGGACGTCCAAGGCATGAAGCGCGCGGCAGCCGGCGAGGAAACCGGATCTGTCATTGCCAACACCAAGATCAAGTGGACATTGGCGCTCGAGGATCCTGAAGATACTTTTGATCTCATTCGGAAATCGGGCGGCGAAGGTTATTACAGCATGCTCTCCGGACATGACGCGGTGACGGGAACTTTCTCGACCAAGTATGCCGCCCAGGACACGGCAAGCATTGAGCGGCGTGATCGAATCAGCTTGGGGGAGCTCAAGGACTTGAATCCTGGCGAAGGCTTGATCATCTTCAAGAACAGCGTTCTGCCCAGCAATGCCTTTTATTTGTCAGATGAGGATCGGCTGTCCTCGCGCCTGCCAGCACGAATCAACCGCTTTCTGCAAATCGAGCGTCCCGTCTACAAGCGATTGCCAAGATCCGCCAAGCGTGTCGCGGACGACGCTCGGTCCCTGGACCTGATTGCCTCTTATATTCGCCGCTCCGAGGCGCCGTACATGCCCCGTCTGCACGACCCGATTCTGGACGCTTGCCGCGATGCAGGCCATCACATGAACCAGATCCAGCGTTTCGAGGTCACGCCTGTTGAGCGCGGCGTTGTTCTATTCCAAGCCGCTCGCACTGCATTGCACCGCTGCGAAGCGTCCGGTCAACGGGGGCATATGCACGAGGCTTATTACGACGATCCACCGGAAGGGCGACTTCCCGAGGATGACGACGAACTTCCAGAGGAGACCTATGCAGACTGAAAAATATCACAGCGGTGCCGTCCAGCTTCGTCAGGCAGCAGCGTCAGCATGATTTTATATTCAAGGAGCCGCAATGAATTCATGCCTTCTTGTCAACGAATCGAAGGTATGTCCTGGCGATGCAGATTATGAACCCATGATTGCATCCGCGCACGGAGCCAAGGACAGGCCACTGTGTCTGTGCCGAAACCCAGGCATTCCGATGTATATCGCAGCAGTCGGGCAACGCCACATTGCCAAGCGCATGCCCAATACCGGAAACCAGCATTCCCCTGACTGCTCGTCGTTCGAACCACCGCCCGAGTTGTCCGGCCTTGGGGAAGTTTCAGGCACCGCCATTGTCGAGAATACCGATAACGGGTCGGTGGCACTGAAGCTTGATTTCAGCTTGTCAAATACCCTTGGCCGCTGCGCTGCAGTGGCTGCAGGCCCCAAAGCAAATAGTGTAAGGACGGATGGCACCAAGCTGACAATGCGTGGACTCCTTCACTACCTTTGGGAAGAGGCTAGCTTGAATTCATGGTCACCTGCCATGGAAGGCAAGCGCAGTTGGTACGTGGTCCGGCGGGAGTTGCTTGCGGCGGCGACGACCAAATATGTCAAAGGGCATTCTTTCAGCGAAAAGCTGTTTATCCCGGAGACATTCTCTCTGGAACACAAGCTGGAGATAGAGCGCAGGCGCACTGAAACCATGGCGTCACTCTACGCCGTAGGTAAGCGGCAAGAATTGATGGTGCTGGTTGGTGAAGTCAAGGCCGTGAACGTGGCCCGGTATGGCTTCAAGATCGTTGTCAAGCATTTACCGGATGTGGTCTTCAATCTGGAAGAGCAGCTTGCCCGCCGGATGGAAAACCGTTTCAAGGATGAGCTGGCGCTTTGGAATGCCGATGAAACAACTCATTTGACGATGATTGCGACATTCGGAATCGGGCCTGCGGGGATGATGGCCATCAGCGAACTGTCTTTCATGCTGACGTCCGGGACATGGCTTCCGATCGAAACCCTCTACGATCAGCAACTCATGGCCAACCTGGTTCATGACGGGCGCCGGTTTCGTCGGTGTCTGCGCTACAACCTTGCATCGGACCGGCCCGCGGCCATGTTTGTCGCTACCGATACAAGCCCGCGGCCGGTGGCCATGTACGTCATCGCACCAAACGTCGAAGAAAGCTATCTGACGGGACTGCAGGAACTGGTGGAACACAGCGACTTCCCCGCCTGGTTCTGGCGTGCGGGATGCGAGCCTTGTCCTCAACTGCCGGCATTGGTTGATTTCAAGTCCATGGAGTTGGGCACAGCGGCCGCATTTGAAGGCGATCTGACAAACGCGCAATGAATTCCTCAAGGCACAAAGGAAGCGTACTACTTGGACACTTCAAGCGTCATCAATGGTTGCATATCAGCATGATTTCCTGGCGGCTTTCCAGGGGCTCCCATGAGGACGACCTGACTCAATTGCGAACCGACGGAAAAAGTAGGCATGCCGGCTTTGTTATGGAATGGAACCGCATTTTCGAGTGTGAGCACCAAGCGAGACAACAACATTCTCTGTCCGCGTCGTCCAGCCTCCTGCTCGATGGTGCGAGCCAACTCCTCTTCAGCAGAAAAACTTAGCCAGCCAGGAACTTTCACAGCAATCTCATAGTTACCATAACGAAAACGTAGCGAACCGGCCACCGAGCAATCACAATTGGGCCGATATCCCCAACACAGTCTGAATTCTTTTTCAGACATTCTGTACGGCTCAATCATCACAGAAGTGAAAATCGAGGTCTTCTTTGGCGGATCATCCCATTGCGGGGATATTCTTGGGTCCTGCAACAGCTTGCCAATCAACCCATCCTTCTTGAAAGCATCCTGCTTCATTTTTGCTTGCCGAGCAATCTTGCCAAGACCACCAGGGCATTCTCCAGACATGGTCGACACCACATAGTCTGGATTGATCTTGCTCGAATTTGGAAGCGAGTGATATAGGCCAATCACCTCCGATGCGTCATTTATCTCCAGAACTGACGGCGGCGGACCCGCGAACGACGGAGACAAGAAGAAAAAAGCAACGGTCGCCACAGACACTTGATTCAGCTGCTTCATTTTAACGCCTCACATTCTCGCAATGTTTGACCGCCGACCTCCATGGCGAAACAACACCAATGGCAGCCATGACAGTCGAACAAACCTGTTTTCCCGGTATTCAGCACACGCATCACCTATGACACTACCGCCACCGGATCTGAAGTCCCCGATCTCAGCGACCCATGGTTAAAGACCATGTCGCAAGCCGAATTTATTCCTGGCCGACTCGGTTTTCAATGCTGCAAGGCGCAGCCTGCACGACCTCACTCTCAGGAGCAGCAGCACGCCCCATAGAGAGTATTCAAGATCTGTCTTGACCGACATGCAACGACCCGCGCAAGCAGACTTGCCTGCTGAGACCGTTGATCCCACCAAAATATGATGATAAACATGCGTTTTGCTTGCCGCGCGATATCTGCCAACACCTTAAGTGCGCCAGCACGCCAAATCATTCATGGCCCGGCTTCTCGCTGCGCCTTAGTCAATCGCTTACGCAACCAATTGACCTGGCAGTGCGCGTTGTGCAGCGCATATGCCGGGTACCCGTGTTGAACACCGTCATGACGCGACAGCAATTCGGCAACATGGGCCTCGGAAAAGCCCAGTGCATACAACGCCGTTTCGTTGCCGGATTTGAGCAACGCATCAGCGGCCAGTATGAGTTCCAGTGCATCCAGCGCACGCTGCAAGTTTTTCTGGATTGCCTCCACATGACGAACCGAGGAAAGAGGTTGCAGAAAATGCAACTGCGGCTCACCACAAGGCACTGGATTCTCAACCTCCAACTGGTCAGGTGTCATATCCAGGACACCGGTTGAAGCAGGCCGAACAAAACAAGCCATGAAACTACCCTCCCGTCACTGGGCCAGCAACTTATGGATAAAGCGACTGGACACCTACTGCAACGGCGTCAGATGGTTAAAAACACACCCTATAGACAGGCACACCTTATCCCACGCAAGAAAGCCAAGGCGCCTTCGAAACAACCTTTTACTTAGCAGTGCAATAGTGATTTTTTGCATTACTGCGATAAGGAAATTTTCCGTTTGGAGGCAACATGACCCGACTTCTGTTCCCATCAAGAAAACAAGGATCGGCGCAATACTGATGCAACCAAAGAGGTTTTTGCCCGCCATAAGTCAATAAAACTTGTCTTTTCCAAAATTTTCACGAGAGAAGTTGCTGCATTCACCAGAAAGGCGCTACCTGGAAGTCACGACTGTTATTTAAAGACTATTGCAAGACCGACTTCCATAAGACCGGGGCCTCATCATTAAAAGTTCTGCCAGCATCTCCTGCAATCGCCCACTTCGTTTAGATAAAAGGCAGACTCAATCTCAATCTCAATCTCAATCTCAATCTCAATCTCGATCCCGAAAGCGGTTGCGGTACCACCATGGGCGCGCGTAGATGCGCTGCCCTCGCAGCCAGGACATGGTTTTCCGGTACAGCACGGTGAAGGTCAAGCCAAACCTGTGCAGGATGGCAAAAGCCAAAATGGTCCCCACAGCGGTGTAGAAGGTCCACCAGCGCATGTGGAACAACCACCCGAAGATGGGCAGAAACGCCGTGCAGGGAATGCCGAACAGCCTGGGCGTCATCGACGCCGCCCGCCAGATGGAAACGCTCATGAGGCTCCTTTCGCACGCTGTGCATAGGCCTTGTGGCCCGCGATCTCGATGAATTCTTGCTTGTCGATCCTGCCCGCCTGAAACAGCGCCCAGGCCTTGTCGTCCAGCGTGGCGCGCTCGGCCTCGAGCTTCTCGCGAAGCATCTTCGGCCACCGCTCGAACGGTTGGTCCTGCAGTTCGTTGCGCAGTTCGCGGTCAAAGATCATGTACTCACGGATCGCTTGGCGCTTGCCGTCTGTGGTCTTGAGCAGGCGCTGCACGACAATCAGCGCCAGCGCTCCGATCAGCCGGCTGGCAATGGCCGACTGCTGCGCCGGCGGGTAGACTTGGATCATCCGGTTGATCGTCTCGGCCACCGAGTCGGTGTGGCACGAGGCGTTGCAAAGATGACCCGTCAGCCCGGCCTCGATGGCGGCGTCGATGGTTTCCAGGTCACGCGCTTCGCCGATGCCGATGATGCTGGGCTTGCGCCGCATGGCATTGCGCAGCCCGCTCGCGAAGTCGGCGATGTCCCGCCCGATCTGCGACTGCGCCGGCTGAGGGCCCTTCCAATGGGGACCGCCGAGCACGAACTCCACGGGGTCCTCGTACGTGATGACCTTTCGATCCGGCATCACCACGCCGGCATAGCCGTAGATGCCGGCCAGCAGTGTCGTCTTGCCAGATCCTGTGGGTCCACACACCAGCACCAGCCCCTTGGCCGGATAGAACGCCTCGAACAGATCCGGCTCGATGTCCATCTTCGTGATGTCGGGCAGCTCGGCCGGAATCAATCTCATCGTGATCGCGAACGCGGCATCGAGCTGCGCCACGCGCGCCTGGATGAAGTTGTTGCGTGCGCGCAGCCGCTTGCCCCGCGCAATCCCCAGCTCCTCGCCGAACAGCTCCAACGAACGATCGGCCCCTGTCCCGGAACGGATTGCGCCTTCGACATCCGGGCCCCAGACGCTGCTGATCAGTGCCGAGAGCTGGCCTTGCTTGACGGTCTGGTAGCTGGCCCGGCGCTGGCGGCCATGCAATTCGACCCAGATGTGGTCGCCGCCCTGGACAAGGATGTCGGAAACACCCTGCTGCGCGGCATAGACCACGAAGCGCTTGAAGGTGCCCGGGTCGAGTTCGCCGCGGAAGTCGTAGGGCTCGAAGGTGATCTCGCTCATCGCTGGCCAGAGCCAGCGCCAGGCGTGGCCGCAGGAATTGTCGGTGCCGCGGGCGCAGTTGGCGCGGTGTGACGTGCCGCCGCAGGCGTAACCGGCCTCGGAGAAGACCGTAGCGTGGGGCGCCACTGACGCGCGTCGGTCTCGAATCCGGCCTTGCTGATCATACGGCGCAACCTGTCGCCCAGGACCATACGCTTCTGGTCCCCTGTCACGGTCTGCTGCGACTCGGCCACGCGCGTGGGCGAGATCATTCCCTGCTGCAGCAGCGTCGAGTACAGCACCATGCCGTTGAAGTCGCGCATGAGCCGGTTGAAGTTCGCCGCGAGGATGGCGTCAGCCTGAGCGCGCCCCTCGCCCCATCCCTGCTCGACGGCCGTCTTCCAGAGCGTCTGCTCCTTGCCGTCCTGCGGCCGGGCCTGCAGGTCCGGCAACTCCACCCACGGCTTGTTGGGCAGGCCGATGAGCAGGTAGTCGCGCCAGGTAGGCGGCACGCTGACGAAGCGCTCCTCGCGCTCGATCTTGTAGACCTGGTGCGCCGTACGGAACTGGTCCTGTGCAAATGACGCCACATCCTGTGCCGTAGTGATCACGGGCGGCAGCGTGCCGCTGCGCGATACCAGCGGCGAAAACTGGAACATCGTCTCCAGCGCTTGTGCGCGCCCTTCCAGGGCCCGCAGCAGCTCCATGGACCGCGACACCATGCCGCCACGGAAACCCACGGTCTTGCCAGTGTCGCGCAGCAACTGGGCCCGCAGGTCGGCAATGCCGGTATTTGCCCGCGACTGCGGATTGATCAGCGCCTCCAGCTCCGGGGGCACTACCTGCAGGCCGGCTGCAGGCAAGACCCCTGCTGGGACCTGGTACGCGGATGGCGCGGCGCATGCCGCAAGGCACCACAGGCAGCCGGTCACAGCAGCAGTGAGTCGGTACATGACGACACCCCTTACTGCGGCCGGTTGTACTCAAGAATGAGCCGGTCGCCGACTTGCGAAACGACGGCCCGGTAGCCGATCTGCGCCCGCAGCAGCTGCAGCACGCCGGCGAAAGGTTCGTCCTTCACGCTCAGTCTGACCGGCAACGGCAGCCGCACCCCTGCCGATGCAAAGCCCAGGCCTCTGTCGCGTGCGAGGCGGCGCAGCAGTTCTGCTGCGTCCCCACGCCACGTCAGCGTCACGGGCTGCCCATCGTCCCTGATGTCTGCTGCTGCGGGTTCGAGCGGCGCATTGAGCGCCCCAGCCTGGAACAGTTCGGCCTGCGCCCTCTGGATCTTCACCGTAGCGTCCAGGATCTGAGCGTCAACCAACGCCTGTGCATCAGCCGTTGGACCGGCAGTTGGCGGCTTCTTCAAAGCCGACGCGCAGCCAGTCAATGCGGCTGCGGCCAGGACAGCTGCTGGGAACAGTACCTTACCGTCATGCAGCATGGCTGCCTCCATTTCGCATTTAGTACATGATACGGAATTGCAAACCTTGTCCAGCGGTTATCGCATGCGGCGCCGACGTGCCGGTGCTGGCTGCGATTTCTCAGCGCCGCCTCCTGCGGCTGCGTCGGCCGGTTCAGGTGCCACGGACTGCATCGAGCCAGGCGTAGGCGCTGGTCCCATCGGTGGCGTGGAGCCGTTCGCACGTGCCGAATTGAGCCCGGCAACCTCGGCCTTGAACCCTGGTTGCCCGGTTGTCTCGACCCCGGGCCCGTACTTCTGCAGTGCCAATGCATGTGCGGCAGCCAGTGCGTGCCGCTGCGCCAGCGCGCCTGGCAGAACCTCGATGCGCTGCCCGTGGTCGACGAATACCTCCTGGCCAGTACAGCTTCGGTATGACACCGCCCCGTTGCGCAGCACCACGAAGGTGAAGCCGTCGCCGAGATCTCGTGCGACCGGGTCAACGGCCTCTGCGCCTCGAAACCCGTCCAAGTGCTGTGCGTTGATCAGCTCGGCAAGCCGCCGTCTCTCGCGCGGCTCGGCATAGGCCCAGCCGCGAAGCTGGCTGATCGCCGCCGCATCGCCTTGCGCGGCTTGGTCGGCAACCCATTCCCGAAAGGACATCAGCCTGTTGCTTGGATCTCTGCGCAGGGCCCGCCTGTCCTCCCTGATCGCCCTGCGCAGCCGCTCACGGTCGCGCAACGCCTCGAAAGCGATCACGCTGTACAGCGCCTTGCGGGTGGCGGCGTGGCGCACCGTTGCGCGTACTTCCGCACGCCGGCGCTGCGAAACGGCACGCAGGTCTTCGAAACGCTGCTTCACAGCTGCCTCGTCAAGGCGTCGAAGTTCGAAGCCCGCCCGGTACTTCTCGTACCGCTGTCGCAATCCGCACCGCGCAGCGGCCCGCTCCTGGCACCGCTGCTCTCTCAACACCGGATCGCTGGCTGCCTCGCGGAAACGGTCGTACCGCTGCTGTGCGAGCAACAGCGGCTTCGATGACTCCTCGTAGGCACCCAACTGCTTGGCCAGCCGCGGCAGCGACAGGTTCTCGTGCATGTCGCTGGCCTTGATGGGCGCCCTGCTTCCTCCGTTCAGGTCGTAGACGGCCAGCCCCTGGCCCTTCGGACGCAGCGCCAGCCCGAAACGCGCCAGGGTTGCGTGCAGATTGTCCCAACCGGGCCTGGGGCCGGAGAGCAGCTTCAGCACGGCGGCCTTGGGCTCGCCGCGTGCGTACGTGAAAAGGCTTTCAGCACCGGCATGGCGCTCCATGTCAGCAGCACGGCTGGGCAGTTTTTCCTTGGTGTCCGCTGCCTTGCTGGCCCAGTCGATGACCTGCCGCCCGTCCCTCTCGAACACGGCAGAGGGGCCCGTGTCGTGCTTCCAGCCGTACTGCAGCTCCAGCTCCCGCATCGCACGGTCGAGCTTGAAGTAGTCGCGGTCCGGGTAGACGGCAGCGAAGTTGTCGGGATGCACGCGGTTGACCGCGATGTGCAGGTGCGCGTGGGCCGTGTCCCGGTGCACCGCGAACACGTACTGGTGATCCTGCATGCCAACCGCGCGCAGCGCGTGCCGCCCGCAGGCGAAAGCCTGCTCATCGGTCGGTGTCTCGCCGCGGGGCCAGGACAGCACGACGTGATAGACCGGATCCTTGACGCGCGGGTTCTGTGCGGCCACGGCCTTCATCTCCGCTGCAGCCGTCTGTAGTGACAGGCAGTTGTGCTCGCATGACGTGCCGCTGGCACTTTGCACCCGCTGGGGTTGGCCTAAGAGCCGGGCGAGCTCTCGCTCGGCGAGAGCACTTGCTGCATCTCCATGATGTCCTGCGTCAGCGGGTTGAGCATCGCGCGCAAGTGCGGCTCGATGGGAGTGGGCTCGGCTCCAAGTGCGTCGATCAGGCCCGTCAGCCGATCCAAGATGTGCGCCTGCTGCTTGGACATGGTTTCGAGCAAGGGCAAGACTTCCCTGATGTGAATGGCCATGGACAGCTCCCCACAGGGCTGAGCGTTGAGAAAAATGCGCCTGGGCACGTGCAGCAAGTTCCGCATCGAGCCGCGGCGCCAGCCGCAAGTGCTCGGCGGCAGCCATCAGCCGGCGGCGAGTGGATTCCAGCGCACACCGATGCGCCTCGTCCTGAGCTGCATCCTGCCCATGGCTGCCAAGCCCGCTTTCGACTTGAAGCGGCAGCCGGCCAAGCCGCTGTGATGCGGCCAAGCGGTTCCTCATGGTGGACACACCCGCTGCGCCCCAGCCCTGGGCCGCTTGCAGATGCGACTGCGCGGCGTCCAGGTGAACTCGCGCCAGTCCCAACGCGGTGACCCGCTGCGCCGCCCTCTCGTGCGCGCCAGCTGCGACGATGCCACCGGGACCGAACAAAGCTGCCGGGCGCCTGTACAGCGCCCGGGCATGCCTGGCCAGCATCGCATCGCCTGCCGATGCTGTCCTCGCCAGAAGTTCGCCGGCCTGGTGCAACTCGCGGCGGACCTGCTTAAGCGCGTCCTGGAGATACCCGTCGGCGGCGGCCGCCTTCGGGCTGCCTTTGACTCGATGTGACCGCCGTGCCGCCATCCAAAGGCCGCTGATCCAGCTTTCCTCGTCTTGCGTGGCGGCACCCACCGCGTCTAGGCGCACCTGAGCTGCGTCCAGCTGCTCGCGCACGTGTGCAACTGTGCTGCGCTGAATCTCTTTCGACTTCAGGGTCCCGCGTGGGTCAACTCCTGACGTGCCAAGCGCTGACGCAACCAGTGCGTAACGCGTGTGGGCGCGCGCAGCAACTTCTGGCGTCAACGAAGGAGCCGTCCGCATCAGCCATTCCCCAGCCGCCAGAACGCGTTCCCGTGCTCGATCAATCGCCAGCCGATGGGCAGTATTTGCGCGAGCTTGGTCACCCGCATTCAGCGCGTAACGTGCGCGCCGCCGTTGCACCGTCGCCCGCGCGGTTTCAGCGCGTGCCGCTGCTGCTGGCGCTGTCCGCATGTCGAGTCGTCTTTCGGCGTCCAGATGTTGTTGCGCTTCGCCGAGTCGGCCACGTGCCTGGGCAAGCGCCTCACCATGGGCTGTCAGCCGGCTCGCTGTGACGTTTTGGGCAGTTCTGAGCGGATCACTTCGATCTTCAGGTTCTGCACCAGTTCGTCCATGTCGCGGCCCATGGGCGCGAGCAGTCGCGCGAGCACTTTCAACACGTCCTCGGAAGGCATGTCGAGCAGCTGCATCAACTCGTCCAGCAGCTTGCAGATGGTCTTCTGCTGCTCCGAGATTTTCACGAGCAATTCCAAGAACTTGGTCGTGTCGCTGTCGGTCGCTTGGATGGAGCTCATCGTCTTCGTCCTCTTCCGGCTTTTCGCTCACGTAATTCACGAGCGCGACGAAGCTCGACCCGTGGTCCTGCCGACGTTGCGGCACCTTGGCCAACATGCTCAGCTTCCCAGTCGCGTGATGGCCCGCGTGATCTCGGCCAGCAGCGCCGCGTACTCGCGCTGCAGGGCACCGCCACCTTCGCGGAACAACGCCTTCTGCTGTCCGCCGAGCAGTCGCAGCTCGTTGAGGATGTGCTCGTCGACGCACGTCTTCGTCTTGCGTCCCAGGGCCGCAGCAAGCATGAACTGGCCCACGCTCATGCCACAGTCGGCGGCCTTCTCGCGCACGGTCTGCCTCTCGTGTTCGTGGCAGCGAACCCGCGGCAGCATCGCTGTGCGCTTGCGCTTTTCGCTCATGCTCACTGGTGACCTTCCCATACACGTCGGGGTCTCGGGGCGTGGTCCTAAGCAGGGGTCAGGGGCACTGCAGGAAGTGCAACGACTGGAGCGCAGTCGGTTGTACGGACGCCGCTGGCGGCGGGAGTACAAGCCCTACCCTGTCCCGGAACTTGGCCCCTTGCTTGTCCCGGAACTTGGCCCCTTGCTTGGTGCGGCACAGTATCACCCGTTCCGTATCATGTCTAGAATGCGGAACAATAGCCCTGGTTGAAAAAATCGACATCAGGAAACGGACGGCCCCATGGCGATCACGGTTGCGCAGGTTGATGACCTCCGGTTGATGCTGCGTGAAATGCCTGCGCAGGAAGAAACCAAGCAAAAGTTGACGCTGCAGCAGGCCATTGCCCGGATGGCCGACGAACTCACGGAACTGCAGCGCCGGGGATACTCGATTGACGACATCGCGAACATCCTTCGCGGGACCGGCCTGGAAATTTCGCCGCAGTCGTTGAAGAGCTACCTGAGCCGTTCGCGCAGTACGACGAAGCAGCGTCGCAG
Organism: Pseudomonadota bacterium; assembly: GCA_023410975.1. GTDB lineage: Bacteria > Pseudomonadota > Gammaproteobacteria > Burkholderiales > Burkholderiaceae_C > Azohydromonas. Next base: position 201 of record JAEYPG010000431.1, on the reverse strand, counting down.
ACGCAGCGTTGCCGCTGCCACGCGCAACAAAAATGCAAACGGGAGAGAACTCGCCGCAGGACAAGCCGTGGCACACGATCAGGACGTGTCCGAGCACGCGGGCGTGCACGCTGCGTTGACACATGGGCCGTCACCCGTTGAGGAACGTCTGGAGAACTCGCCGGGGAACGAGCACGGGAACAGCCACGTGGACCGCACGGG
>JAEYPG010000378.1 GCA_023410975.1 Pseudomonadota bacterium | reverse complement strand
CAATTTCCCCTGAGCCCTCCCAGGCGCTCCCTGCAGCCTCTCTCCCTAGAATCCGCCCCTGACCGCCTCCGCCCGACTCCGCCCGCCCCAGCGCCTCGCCGCTCTGGTGGCGCTGGTGCTGGCGTTGCTGGTGCAGGCCCTGTGGATGCCGCGCTTGGCGGTGGCGCAGGCCGCGGGCGTGGAGGTGTGCTCGGCGCAGGGCCACCGCCGCATCGCGCTGCCCGCCGAGGACGGACAGCCCCCGCACCATCACGGCCTCGAATGCTGCTGCCCGGGCACCTGGGCCGCGGCGCCGCCGCCCCACGTCGCGGCTCTGCCGCTCGTCACCCACCGCCAGGCCCCGCCCGCCGCGCCGCAAGGCGCCGCGCCCTCGCTGGACTGGTACGCGCCGCTGTCGCGCGGCCCGCCCGCCTTCCTGCACTGACATCCGCCGTTGCCGACCGGCCCGCGCACTGCGCGCGCCGGCGGCTTGCATGTCCCCGCAGGAAGACCCCATGCCCCTTCTGAAACCTCCGTGCGCGCTCACGCTGCTGAGCGCCGCCCTGTCCTGCGCCGCCTGGGCGCAGGCCGAACCCGCCACCGCCCCGCCGGCGGTGGATGCCGCCGCACCGGCCGAGACCGCCGACGACGGCACGCCCATCCGCCAGCTCGGCGTGGTCACCGTCACCGGCTCGCGCCCGACCTCGCTGCCCACGCAGATCCCCACCACCATGGAAGGCGTGACGCGCCAGGACATCGAGCGCAGCGTCAACGCCACCGACAGCGAGGACGCGCTCAAGTACTTCCCGAGCCTGCTCGTGCGCAAGCGCTACATCGGCGACTACAACCACGCCATCCTCTCCAGCCGCGCCTCGGGCACGGGCAACAGCGCGCGCTCGGCGGTGTATGCCGACGGCATCCTGCTGTCCAACTTCCTGGGCAACGGCGTGGGCGGGCTCTCCTTCCCGCCACGCTGGGGGCTGGTCACGCCCGAGGAGATCGAGCGCGTGGACGTGATGTACGGGCCCTTCTCGGCCGCGTACCCGGGCAACTCCGTGGGCGCGGTGGTGGACTACGTCACGCGCATGCCCACGAAGTTCGAGGCCCACGGCAAGCTCGGCTACGTCGCGCAGCCCTTCGACCTCTACGGCACCCGCGCCACCTACCACGCCAAGCAGGCCAGCCTCGGCCTGGGCGACCGCGCCGGCGACTGGGCCTGGTGGCTCAACGTGAACCGCACCGACAGCGAAGGGCAGCCGCTGACCTTCGTCACCCGCCCCGCAGGCACCGGGCTGTCGGGCACGGGCGCGATACCGGGCCTCGACAGTACGAACAAGCCCTGGCTCATCCTGGGCGCCGGCACGCAGTACCACACGGTGCAGGACCACCTGAAGCTCAAGCTGGCCTACGACTTCAGCCCGACGGTGCGCGCGAGCTACGTCTTCGGCCTGTGGCGCAACGACGCGGACGGCAACGTCGAGTCCTACCTGCGCGACGCCGGCGGCAACCCGGTCTATGGCAGCGGCTTCAACGTGTCGCGCGAGCGCCTGCTGCACACCATGCACGGGCTCAGCATCAAGAGCCGCACGCGCGGCGAGTGGGACTGGGAAGCCGCCGCCAGCCTCTACGGCTACAACCGCGACGACAAGCGCCAGAGCGGCTTCAGCACACCGCTGCCCGCGAGCACGCTGGCCGATGGCAGCGGCACGGGCTGGAACACGCTGGCTTTCAAGGGCACCTGGCGCCCGCCGCAGGCACAGGGACGCCACGTCGTGGAGTTCGGCGTGCAGCAGGACAGCTACCAGCTGCGCTACCTGACCAACAGCGTCGCCGCCGACTACCTCAGCGACGACCGCGGCGTGAAAGCCAGCAACGTGCAGGGCGACACCCGGCTGCGCAGCCTCTGGGCCCAGGACACGTGGCAGTTCGCCGAGCGCTGGAAGACCGTGCTGGGCGGGCGCCTGGAGCGCTGGGACGCCGACAACGGGCGCACCGACATCCTGGCGCTGCCCTCGCCGCTTCCGCCCCATCCGGCGCGGCACGAGACGGACTTCTCGCCCAAGGCGGCGCTGTCATGGCAGTGGCTGCCGCAGACGCTGCTCAAGGCCTCCGTGGGCCGCGCAGTGCGCTATCCGACGGTCAACGAACTCTATGGCGCGACCTCCACCGTGGACTCGCAGTTCATCAACGACCCCGGCCTGCGTCCGGAGAAATCCTGGACCGGCGAGCTCAGCGCCGAGCAGGACCTGGGGCCGGCGCTGGCGCGGCTGACCCTGTTCGCCGAGGACACGCGCGACGCGCTGTACACGCAAAGCATCTTCGACGCCGCGGCCAACAAGCGGATCAACCGGGTCCAGAACGTCGGTCGCATCGCCACCACCGGCCTGGAAGCCGCGTTCAACGCCTCGGGCTGGCTGCTCAAGGGCCTGGACCTGTGGGCCAGCCTGACCTATGCCGACTCGACGATCAAGGAGAACGCCGGCTACGTGAACGCCCCCGGCGACACGATCGGGAAGCGCCAGCCCAACATCCCGCGCTGGCGCGCCACGCTGCTGGCCTCCTACCGCTGGGACGAGCACTGGACCACCACGCTGGGCGCGCGCTACAGCGGCCGCCAGTACCGCACGCTCGACAACGCCGACGTCAACGGCTACGCCTACATGGGCGTGAGCCGGTTCGCCGTGGCGGACCTGCGCGTGCTCTACCGCTTCGACAAGCAGTGGAGCGCGGCCTTCGGCATCGACAACCTCAACAACGACCATTACTGGAATTTCCACCCGTACCCGCAGCGCAGCTACACGCTGGAGCTGAAGTTCGACCTGTGAAGGACACCGCCATGCATCGCTTCAACCCCAAGCTCATCCTGATCGCCGCGCTGGCCTCGCTTCCGGCCGTCGGCGTCCACGCCCACGTCACGCTGCCCCCGGGCGGCGCCACCGCGGGCAGCACCTACCCGGCCGCGTTCCGCGTCGGCCATGCCTGCAAGGACGCCGCCTCGACCACCGGCATCCGGGTGCGGCTGCCCGAAGGTTTCACGCTCATCGACGCGCAGCCGCGCCCCGGCTGGACCCTCAGCACCAGCGCGCGCGAGGTGGCGTGGACGGCCGGCAGCGCCCAGGCCGCGCTGCCCAAGGACGACAAGGCCACCTTCAACCTGCGCGGGCGCCTGGCCGACAAGCCCGGCACGCTGTGGTTCAAGGTGCTGCAGAGCTGCGACCAGGGCAGCGCCGACTGGGCCGAGATCCCGGCCGGCGGCGGTGGCGCCGCACCGGCTTTCCCCGCCGCGCGGCTGGACGTGCTGCCCGCGGGCGTGGCGCCGGTGGACGTGCGCGAGGCCTGGGCGCGGCCCACCGTGCCCGGACAGCGCAGCACCGGCGTGTACGGCCGCTTCACCGCGGGCGCCGGCGCACGGCTGGTGGGCGGCTCCACGCCGCTGGCCGAGAGCGTCGAGGTGCACCAGATGGCGATGGAAGGCAACGTGATGCGCATGCGCGCGCTGGAACAGGGGCTGGAGCTGCCGCCGGGCCAGGGCGTGGAGCTGGCGCCGGGCGGCTATCACCTGATGGTCACCGGCCTGCGCCAACCCGTGGCAGCAGGCAGCACGCTGCCGCTGACCCTGCGCTTCATCGACGGCGAGGGCCGTGAAAGTTCGCTGGCGCTGCAGGTGCCGGTCCCGGCCAAGGCTCCCGAGGCTTCCACGCAGACGCCGCACCGTCATTGACGCAAGGCAACGAGCGGCCCGTTGATGCGCTGACGCGGCCAGGCCGCATGCCGCGCTGCATCGAAGACCCGGAACGACCCCGGGAGACATCCCGGGTCGCATGCAGGCGTGCACGCACTCGCATTGGTTGCGGGCAAGCCGAACGCTCCAGGTGCGCCGCCCTGGAGGGACGGGTTCCGGCGGCCGTGGCGCACTGCCCGGTGCCAGGCTTGGCATCGCGGCACAGCCCTGCCTCCAGGATGTGACCAAAGTTGACCATCCCCCATCCCCGCGTTCGCTTTCAGGGCGTTCCCGCACTACCTTCGCCTTCCAATCGTCAGGCAGTGCAGTCGGTGTACGTGGGCTGGCGCACCAGAAGAAGCAGTGGAGGAGACATGGACGACGCCGGCATATTGCTGCCCAGGAGCCTGGGCTCGCACATGGAGGCCGCCCTGGCCCATGCGCCGGCACCCCAGCCGCAGCGCAGCGAACGCAACCATCGAACGGACCCGGCACCTCGTCCGCGGCGCCTCCTGTGCATTGGCGAAAGCCCTGAAGCGCTGCGTGAGGGTCTGGGCAAGGCGGGGTGGCAGGTTTTCGACGCGCCTGATTTCAGCACCGCCCATCGGCTGCTGCACAGCATGAGCTTCCTCGTCGGGCTGCTCGTGCTGCGCAGCGACAGCGCCACCGCGTGGCGGCATGCCGGTGAGTTCCTGCTCGCCAACAGCCGGCTGGTGTGGGTGGCGCTCCTGCAGAAGGAAGCGCTGAAGCAGCCGGACTGCCTCGACGTCGTGCTTGGATGCGTGTTCGACCATCACCACCTTCCGGTGGACTTTCCGCGCCTGCTGGTCACGCTGGGCCATGCCTATGGCCAGGCCGAACTGCGGCAGGGAGCGGCGCGAAGGGACGTGCAGCCCGCCGCTGCCGGCGTGATCATCGGCAGCAGTGCCGCCACCCACCGGCTGCTGGCGCAGATCGCCCGCGTGGCCGATGTGGACGCACCCGTGCTGATACAGGGCGAGAGCGGCACGGGCAAGGAGCTCGCGGCCCAGGCCATACACCGCGCCTCGCCGCGCGGCAGCGGCCCCTTCCTGGTGGTCAATTGCGGGGCGAACCAGGGCCCGCTGCTGCGCTCGGAGCTGTTCGGCCATGTCCA
>JAEYPG010000376.1 GCA_023410975.1 Pseudomonadota bacterium | reverse complement strand
GACCGGCAGGCCTGGAGCGACATGGCGGCCGGCAGCCTTGCCATGGCGCTGCGGCATGCCGGCGGCGGGACCGTGCCGGCGGCGGCCCTGGTGCGGCTGGCGTGCGAGGAGAGCCCGGACGGCGACGCGGTGCGCACGCTGCAAGGGCTGCTCGCCTTTGCCGAAGTCCTGGCCCGCGAGGGCCGGCCGCCTGGCGCGGGGGAGCCTCGACCATGAGCACGGCCTACTACTTCGTCGAAGCCCTGGACGTGCTGATGCTGGGCGGACACCGTGGCCGGGCCGGCGCCTTCGATGCCCGCGGGACGCTGCCGCCCTGGCCCTCGGTCTTCGCCGGCGCCTTCCGGTCCGCGCTGCTGGCCGGCGACGCCCGCAAGCTGGCGGCCTTCTCCGCTCTCCAGGGCGAGCGCTTCGACAGCGAGGAGCAACGTTGCCGGCGCCATCTCGACGTGCTGGGCGAGCATCTCTTCGCCGCGCTGGGAACGCCGCGGCGTCCTGGCGCCTTCCGCATCACGTGGCTGTCGCTGGCCAGCCTGCGCGAGCGAAGCCTGCAGCCGGTGGTGCCACTGCCGGCCGACCTGGTGGCGCAGGCCGATGGACGGGGCACCAGACTGCTGGCGCGGCAGCCGGCCGCACTGCCCAGCGGCGTGCGCTGCTCCGCCAGCCTGCCCATGGTGGCGTCGCTGCACACGCCGCGGCAAGCCGTGCCCTTGCCCGGCCACTGGCTCGATGGCGAAGGGTTGCGGGCGCACCTGCAAGGCCGCGCGCCTGCGGCCTTGCTGCGCACAGAGGCGCTGTACCGGTGCGTGGCCCGTTCGACGGCGGCACCGGGCGAGCGCTCGCACGCCACCGCCGATGGCGCGCCCGGTACCAGGGATGCGGTGGGCCTGGCCCCGGGCATGGGTTTCCTGGTGGGCATCGAGGGTGCGCCGGACCTGCCCGACACCGGTCTGCTGCGCCTGGGCGGCAACGGGCACGGCGCCCGCTGGCAGCGCGTGACGTTCCAGCGCCCAGGCGTGCCGCTGCCGCAGGCATGGCGTTTCAGGCTGCTGCTGACCACGCCCGCCGTCTTCGCCAACGGCTGGCTTCCTTACGGTGTGACCCGAGACGCCGATGGAAGCCATCGCCTGCATGGCGACGGGTTCAGCGCCCGCCTGGCCTGTGCCGCGCTGCCGCGCCACGAGGTGGTCTCAGGCTGGGACCTGGTGCGAGCGGCGCCGAAGGCGGCGCAGCGCGCCGTGCCTGCCGGCGCCGTGTACTGGTTCGACCGCTTCGAGGGTGACGCCGGCCAGCTCGCGCGCTGGGTCGCCGCGGGGCTGTGGCCGCACCTGGAGGCCCTGGGCCCCGAGGCGCTGCAGCGTCGCGCCGAAGGTTTCAACAACGCGCTGCTGGGCTCCTGGCCCTGACAGCGCACGACCTGGCTTCCAGGAGATCACGCATGTTTCAGGCACAGAGGCTTGCCTTCTACAGCTGCATCAGTCCGGTCCACGTGGGCGCCGGACCGGCCATCGGCGCCATCGACTACCCGATCCAGCGCGAGGTTCATACCCAGCATCCGCTGCTGCCGGGCTCCAGCCTCAAGGGCGCGACCCGCCACCGCTTCGCCCGGCTGTGGGGCGACCCCGCCATGGTGGCCCGCGTCTTTGGCGCCGAGCGCTTGACAGGTGGCCCTGCCGGTGCCATCGCATTTGCGGACGCCCAGCTCGTCGCCTTCCCGGTACGCTCGCTGCGCCGTGCCTACGTCTATGCGACCAGCCCCGCCGCACTGGCGCGGCTCAAGCGCATGGCCGGGGCTGCAGCCGACTGGAGCGTGCCGGCCGTGCCCGACGACACGGCGCTGATGGCCTCGGCCGGTGCGGCCTCGGGTGGCCGACTGGTGCTTGAAGCCTTCGACTTCGAGGCCCAGGAGGACGCGGCACTGCGCCGGATCGGCCAGTGGCTTGGAACGCATGCGCTGCCCGCAGGCGAGGGCTTCGCCTACTTTCGGGACAAGCTCGCAACCGACCTGGTGCTGCTGGGTGATACCGAGCTGGGCCACTTCGTGCGCCATGCCACGGTGCTCGAATCCCATCTGCGCTGCCAGGACGACAGCGGCGGAGGCGGCCAGCTGTTCCACACCGAGAACCTGCCGCCCGAGACCCTGCTGGCCGGGCTGGTGCTCGCCAGCGTGGAGCGACGGCTTGGACAGGGCTGCAGCGCCACGCCGCCCATGGACGCCTCCTCGGTGCTTGCCAGCGTGCTCGACGGCCCCGGTGGCCTGGCCGGCGGCCTGCTGCAGGTGGGCGGCCAGGCCTCGACCGGCCGCGGCCTGGTGGCCGTCAACGCGATGGAGCCCGCATGATGGCGCGGCAGACCCTGGAGCAGCAGCGCGCGGCCTACGCCTGGACGGCTGCCCGGCGCGCGCAGCATGGCTTTTGCCGCCTCGACGACCTCAGGCATCTCACCAAGGGGGCGCATGCGTTGATCACGGGCCAGGGGCTCATGCCGGCGCTGGCCCTCTACGCCTCGCGCAAGGCCGATCCCTGCGCGGAGCTGCTCGGCGACACCATCCGCGGCTGGCTCAACGAGCGGTTCGGTGCGCAGGCGGTGCTGGGCTGCCCCGGGCCGGCCACGTATGCCGAGCTGATGGACAGGCTGCTGCGCTCGCCGTCGGCCTTCCACATGCAGGCCATGGACGAAACCCTGGCGCTGCTGAAGTGGCTGCACCAGTTCGCCGCGGCCCTGGGCCGGTGAAGGCGGGAGCCGCCGATGCCGCAAGCCGCCGTGCCGGCCTACGTGGGCCAGGACTTCTCCCCGTGCCCACCCGGGCACCGCTTCAACCTTTATTTCTGTGCCTGGGACGAGCGCTGGGCCCTGGAGCGGGAAGGCGCCAGGGCGGCCGCGCTGCGGGACATGCGCCAGCCATTGCCCGCGCCCGTGGCCGAGTTGCTGGCAGCGCTGGGCCGGCGGCAGCTGCTGCTGGCCCGGGCGCTGCCGCGGCAGCAGTGCCTGCTCATCGAGGCGCGCTCGACGTCCCCGTTGGCAACCGGGCTGGGAACGGAACACCCGGCCGGGAACGGTTTCTCGTTCCTGTCGCCCTACGGGCTGCCTTACCTCGCGGGCAGCGGTGTCAAGGGCGTGTTCAGGCGCGCGGCCGAGGAACTGCTCGCCGAGGGGGAGGACGGCTTCGAGCCGTACCTGCCGGACGTGCTGTTCGGGACGCCGCAACCAGGCGGCGAGGGGCGGTCAGCGGTCCTGTCCGAAGAACGCGGCCGGCGCGGCGCGCTGGCGTGCTGGGACGTGCTGCCGCAGGTCGAAGCCATGGCGCTGGAAGTCATGACGCCGCACCAGGGCGACTACCTGCTGGGCACGGCGTCGCCGCACGACGCGGGCCAGCCCAATCCGATCAGGTTCCTGGCCTTGCCGCCCGGCACGGCGTTTTGCTTCGTGCTGGTCCTGGACCCTGGTGCCGTCCCGGGGGGCTGCCACGCGGTGCTGCCGAAGTGGCAGCCGCTGGTGCGGCGCATCGCGCGCCATGCCTTCGAATGGCTGGGGTTTGGCGCCAAGACGGCCATGGGCTACGGCTCGATGGACAGCGGTGAAACTGCGCCCGGAACGGATTCCCCTTGCGCCGGCACGGACCCTGTGCCGTGATTCCGAGAACCAGGAAACGCCCTTGATTTCCAGTATCCGGGCCCGGCCGCCGGCTCTCGGGATCGCAGCCAGGCAACAGTATGTCGATGATTATTTGGCCGCCGCGGTCAGGGCCGCCAAATACTCGGCAATATCCAGCGTGCCGTCCTTGTCCGGATTGGCCGCCTCGAACACCGACTTGCTCTTGATGCCGGCCTTGCGGGCTTCCTTCGGATCGAGCGTGCCGTCGTTGTCAGGGTTGGCGGCCACGAACTGGGCCACGATGGCGGCGGCAAATTCCTTCTTGTCGAGCGAGCCGTCCTTGTCCGGATTGGCTTTGTGGAACGCCGTTTCGGTAATGCCGAATTTCTTGGCTTCGGCCAGATCCACGGTGCCATTCTTGTTGGAGTCGGCCTTGGAAAATGCGGGCTCCACTTGGGCTTCGGTCAGTTCGGGATCGGCGGCAAACGCCAGTGCTGAGGTGAGCGACAGGGCAGCAAGAATAGGCAGGGACTTCATGTGCGAGGCTCCAGAAAACGGGTTGTTATTGCCCGCCGATACCGGTTGCAATCAATTTCGGCAGGGCCTCGGGGATCTTATCTCCAGCATCGATCCTTGGATGCCAGGCGGGCTGGCTGAAGTGTCGAAAGGACTGCAGAGCAGCTTTCGCCGCCCGGAGACGCTGCGGACGGACGCCCTGGCCGGAACGTTGGGAAAAATTCCCGGGCGCTGTATGCGCGGACACGCATAGGCTGTTTGCGCCAATCAACCATTTGAGAAGTAGCCGGCTCGCGGAGCCGAGCCGCTTCCGAGGGTGCGGTGGCCTCGGGCATTTTCCCTGGGCCTGATCCTCGGTGTTTGCACATCGGTGCCCTGAATTTGGAGAAGGAGACCCTGCATGTCCAAGCCGTTCATGGCTGGCGTGGTTGCACTGGCCGCCACGGCCGCAGCCGGCCAGACCGCCTGGGTGTCGAGCGAGAAGGACCATGCCCTGACGCTGGTGGACCTCAGGACGCAGGCCGTGGCTGGCGTCGTCAATACCTGCAAGCGCCCGCGCCACATGCAGGTGGCGCCCGACGGCAAGCGGCTGTTCGTGGCCTGCACCGAATCCGGCCAGGCCGACGTGATCGACATCGCGAGCCGCAAGTCGGTCGGCCGCGTTGCGCTGGGCGACGAGCCCGAGGCCTTCGACTTCTCCAGGGACGGCAAGGCGCTGTACGTGTCGGCCGAGGACGAAGGCGCGCTGGTGACCATCGACGCGGCCAGCGGCAAGACGCTGGCCTCGGTGGCCGTGGGCAAGGAGCCCGAGGGCGTGAAGACCTCGCCCGACGGCAAGCTGGTGTTCGTCACCTCCGAAGTGGCCAACATGGTTCACGTGGTGGATACGGCCAGCGGCAAGCTGCTCAAGAACATCCCGGCCGGCAAGCGCCCGCGCCGCATGGTGTTCACGCCCGACGGCGCGCAGCTATGGGTAAGCAACGAGCTCGGCGCCAGCATCAGCGTCATCTCGGTCAAGGACCTGGCCGTGGCCCACACCATCAAGCTGGAGCTCAAGGGCGCGCGCACCGAGGACATCACGCCCGTGGGCCTGGCCATGACGCGCGACGGCAAGACGGCCTTCGTCTCCATGGGCCGGGCCAACCACGTCGGCTTCATCGACGTGGCCAGCCGCCAGCTCACCAAGACGGTGCTGGTGGGCAAGCGCGCCTGGCACGTGGCGCTGAGCCCCGACGAGAGCCGCCTGGTGGTGAGCAACGGGTTGAGCGACGACGTGACCATCGTGGACACCGCCGCGGGCAAGGCGCTCAAGAGCGTGCCCGTGGGGCGTGTGCCCTACATGGCGGTGGTGCTGCCCTGAAGGCTGCGGGACCGGCGGTGGCGGAGCTGCTCCATCGACGCAAGGCGGTGCGCGCTCCACGAAGCAAGGGGCTACAGCAGGTCGGCCGCCGACAGCGAGGGCGTGGCGCAGATGCGCTCCGAGATCGCGCGGCAGGCCTGCAGGAGCGGCTGCACGTAGGCCTGCACCACGTCCTCCTTCTGCCTGAAGCGCAGGGTGGTGACGCTGATGGCCGCCACCGGCGTGCCCTGCTCGCCCACGATGGCCGCGCCGAAGCACTGGATGCCGGCCTCGTGCTCCTCGTCGTCGAAGGACCAGCCGCGCTCGCGCACCTGTGCGAGCTGCGCGCGCAGCGCATCCCGGTCCACCAGCGTCCGCGGCGTGTAGCAGTCCATCTCCAGCGTGGACACCAGCGCCTCGCGCTCGGCCGCGCCCAGCATGGCGAGGTAGGCCTTGCCCACGGCGGTGGCGTGCAGGCACACGCTGGTGCCGATGCGCGAGGCCATGCGCACCGCGCTCGGGCTTTCCAGCTTCTCGATGTAGACCATGCTGGCGCCGCTGGGCACCGCCAGGTGCACCGTTTCGCCGGTGAGGTCGCGCAGGCGCTTGAGCTCGTCCACCGCCGCCAGCCGCAGCTCGGAGCGCCCCCAGCTGCGGCTGGCAAGCTGGATCAGCCGCGGGCCGAGCGCCAGCGTGCCGGCCGCGGGCTTGTCGATCAGCAGCCGCTCCGCGATGAGCGCCTGCACGATGCGGTGCACCGTGGGCCGCGGATAGCCGCTCTCGCGCGCCAGCGTCGCCACCGTCACCGGGCCGGTGGCCTCGGCCGCCAGCTGCAGCACGTGCATGAACTTGGAGAAGGCGGCGGTGCCTGCCACGGGCGGTGGCAGGCCCACCGGCGGATGGCGGCGGGCGGGCATGGATGGATGGGCGCTGAAGGACGGACGGGGCGGCGCGCCGGATTATCGGCGCGCCCCGCCGGCTTCAAGCCACCAGGTAGCCGCCGTCCACCGGCAGGATCACGCCGGTCATGAACGCGGCGGCCGGCGAGCACAGGAAGGCCACCGCGTCGGCCACGTCCTCCGGCCGGCCCCAGCGCTTGAGCGGCGTGCGCGACAGGATCGGCTCCGAGCGCGCCGGGTCGTCTTGCAGCGCCTGGGTCAGCGGCGTGGCGATCCAGCCCGGCGCCACCGCGTTGACGCGGATGCCCTCCTCGGCATAGGCGATGGCCAGCGACTTGGTGAGCTGCGCCACGCCGCCCTTGCTGGCCGCGTAGCCGGGCACCAGCGAGCCGCCGAAGAAGCTCAGCATCGAGGCGGTGTTGACGATGCAACCGTTGCGCCCAGCCAGCCGGGCGCGGGCCTCGGCGCACACCCGCATGGTGCCGGTGAGGTTGACGGCCAGCACCTGCTCGAACACGGCCGGGTCGTGCTCGGCGCCGCGGCGGATGATGCCGGCGCAGTTGACCACGATGTCCAGGGTGTCGAGGCCCGCGAACATCGCCTGGATGCCGGCCGGGTCGCTCACGTCGGCCAGGCGCACCTCGACGCCCTGCAGCGCCTCGCCGGCGTCGCGGCCCACCGCGATCACCTCCGCGCCCAGGCCGGCCAGGCGCCGGGCGATGCCGGCGCCGATGCCCTGGGTGCCGCCGGTCACGAGGGCGCGGCGCCCGGCGAAGAGATGGGATTGAAAGGTCATGACAGGCTCCGTTGCGCTCCGCGGTGAAGGCGGATGCGCCATCAGTTCTTGAGGTTGAGCTTGGACATCAGCGTCTTGAAGTACGTGTTGTCGCGTTCCATCGAGGCGCGGAAGGCCTGGGCGTCGGCGTAGGAGGCGCCCAGGTTCAGGCGCTCCATCGCCTCGCGCAGCTGCGGCTCCTGGGCGATCTTCTCGGTCGCGGCGCGCAGCGTGGCCAGCACCTCCGGCGGCGTGTTCTTCGGCGCGGCGATGCCGCGCCAGGTGCCGATCACCAAGTCGATGCCGCGCTCCTTCATCGTGGGCACCTTCTCGAAGCCCTTGACGCGCTGCTCCGCCATCACCGCCAGCGTCTTGAGCTTGCCGCCCTGCACGAAGGTGCTCACCTCGGCCGGGCTGACGGCCACGGCCTCAATGTGCCCGCCCATGAGCCCCTGCACCGCCGGGCCCGCGCCCTGGAACGGGATGTGGCTGAACTTCACGCCGGTCTTGTCCTCCAGCGCGGCGGCGGCCAGGTGCCAGATCGAGCCGTTGCCGGCGTTGCCCACGCGCAGGCGCTCGGGGTCCTTCTTGGCCGCGGCCAGGAATTCCTCGACGGTGTTCCACGGCGCATCGGCGCGCACGGTGATGGCGGCCTGGTCGGCGTTGAGCCGCGCGATGGGCTGGAAGTCCTCGTGGCTGAACTTGGCCAGGCCCAGGTGCGGCAGCGTCACCAGCTCGACCGTGACGACGGCCAGCTTGTAGCCGTCGGGCTTGGCGTTGATGACCTCGCTCCAGCCGATGGCGCCGCTGGCACCCGGCCGGTTGACGATCACGACGCTCTGCGGCAGGTGCTTGCGCGCGGCATCGGCAAAGGCGCGCGCCAGCGCGTCGGTGCCGCCGCCGGGCTGGAAGGGCACGACCAGCTCCACCGTGTGGTTGGGATAGCCCTGCGCGAAGGCGGCACCGGACACGAGGGCCGATGCGGCCACGGCCAGGGCCGGCACGGCGGCCAGCATGCGGCGGCGAAGGTTGTTCATGGCACTTGTCTCCTGGGGTTGTGTTGGGAGCGGAACGGGAACGAAGGCGGGTCAGTAGGTGGCGCGTCCGCCGGAGAGGTCGAACACCGCGCCGGTGGAAAAGCTGCAGGCTTCGCTGCACAGCCAGGCCGCGAGCTCCGCGACCTCGTGCGGCTCGCCCAGGCGGCCCATGGGGCTCTTGTCGATCATGGTCTGCACATGGGCCGGTGCCATCTGCGCCAGCAGGGCGGTGCGCACCGCGGCCGGCGCGATCGCGTTGACCCGAACGCCGGTGTCCGCCAGCTCCTTGCCCAGCGACTTGACCAGCGCGATCACGCCGGCCTTGGACGCGCTGTAGGCCGAGGCGTTGGGCGTGCCTTCCTTGCCGGCCAGCGAGGCGATCGCGACGATGCGCCCGGCCCCGGCCCGGCGCAGGGCCGGCACGACGGCGCGGCAGACGTTGAAGGTGCCCACGAGGTTGACCTGCACGATGCGCTGCCATTCGTCAGGGTCGTAGGCCTCCAGCGGCACGGTGGGCCCGGCATAGCCGGCGCTGTGCACGAGGTGGTCGATGCGGCCGTGGCGTGCCAGCGTGCTCTCGACGGCCGCGGCCAGGCCGGGGAGGTCGGTGACGTCCACGGCGCAGGCGCCGCCTGGCGCCAGGCCTTCGACGGCCCGCGGCAGGTCCCAGGCCACGACGGTGGCGCCGTCCTCGCGCAGCCGCTGGGCGATCGCTGCACCGATGCCGTTGGCACCGCCGGTCACCACCGACACGCGGCCGGCGAAGTCGTAGCGCGGCATGGCGCTCAGCGGATGAACTGGTCCACGAAGTCCTCGCCCAGGCCGACCTCGCGGTAGTGCTTGCGGCACATGTCGACCTTGGTGAAGACGTCCTCGTAGCCGGTGACGGCGCCCCAGGGGTCGGTGTAGACCATCACGCCGTTGACCTGGAAGAACGTGATCATTTCTTCCACCCCCTCCGGCACCACGAGCGTGTGCGTCTCGCCGGGCGGTTCGAACACGTAGCTGCCCTCGGTGGCTTCCCAGTCGTGTTCGAGGTAGTGCCAGCGGCCCTTGAGCACGTAGCCGTGCACCGCCAGCGGATGGCGATGGCGGCTCAGCACGCCGCTCTTGCGCACGCGCAGCAGGTTCATCCAGTAGCCCTGCGAGGTGTTCAGGCACAACGGCCGGAACCACACGTTCTCCGCCTGGGGCACCCACAGCCGCTCATCCTGCGGAATGGCCTGCGGCACCACGATCTCGGGCAGCGCTTCCTTGGGCATCGGAAGCTGGTAGGGCATGCGGGGATTGGGGTCCTGCTGGTTGGGCATCTAGGTTCCTGCTTGATCGCTGTCCACAATATGGACATTTGATCCATATCATGGAGACCATTCTAGGAACCGGTTTCTGAGACAGGTATTCGGGTTGAACCTGAGGCGGCTGTAACGGTTTGGGCATCAGCGGGGCCGGTGGCGGCCCGTGAATCCTGACGGGGCGGACGGCGCTGCCCGTGCGTCGGCGCGGGCTTCCGCGACGGGCAGCGGGTCGCGGGCGATGGTCGTCGGACCGATGCCGAACATGCGCTTGAAGGTGCGGTTGAGGTGGGCCGAGTCCGCGAAGCCCGCCAGGTGCGCCGCCTGCGTCCACGACGTTCCGCCCATGCCCGCCGCGACCGCGGCGTTGAGCCTGGACCACAGCACGTAGGCCCTGAAGGTCGTGCCGGTGGCCGCGACGAACAGGTGCCTGAAGCGCTCCGCGGACAGGTGCACCGCGGCGGCGACGTCCTCCAGCGAGATGCGCTCGCCCAGCTTCGCATGGATGTGGGCGAGCGCCTGTTCGATCCGGATGTCCGGCGGGCGCTCGGCAGGGGCCGCACCCGTCCACGCGGCCAGCGCCTGCTGGGCGAGGGCGACCAGCTCGGCGTCCGCCGCATTGGCGCGGCAGGCGGCAAGCAGCGGCGCGGCCAGGGTCTGCCGGTCCGCATCGGGCAGGGGCGCAATGTCCGCGCCGGCGAAGCGCTGCACCAGCCGGCGGCCCTGGGCCGTTTCGGGCTCGACGAACAGGTTCGCCAAGGGCGTGTCGTCCACTTCGAACTGGTGCGGGCGGTGGGGCATCACGATCGCGCCGCGGAAATCGGTCCAGGCGCCGCCGGGTTGCGTGCGGAAGCGGCACACGCCTTCCAGCGCCAGCGTGATCTGCAGCGCGTGGTGGTCATGCCATTGCGTGCGTCCGCGGCCGGTGCCCATCCAGAGGCTGCCGCCATGCCAGACCAGCACCCGGCCGCTGGCGGCCATGGGCCGCGCTGCAGGTTCGTGGCTCATGCGCTGGGCCTCCGCTGCAGGTCAGCCGTTTCGTTCAAGTGCGCCGGAAGGGGCCTCGGAAGAATCCGGGCCTTCCTGACCAGAGCTTGTCCCATGAACCGCCGCATTGCCTTCATTGCCGTCCCGTTGGCGCTCGCCACCCTCACGGCTTGCTCCACATCCGTTCCTTCCGGCCTGGACCTGTCGCTCAGCCACCTCAGCGACAAGGGCGCGTACCTGGTGAGTTTGCAACCGCCGTCGCCGGCGCCGGCAATCAACCAGATGCACACCTGGCAGATCCGGCTCGCCGCCGCCGACGGCTGCCCGGTGCGGCAGGCGCGCCTGCGGGTCGAGGGCGGGATGCCGCAGCACGGACATGGCCTGCCGACCCGGCCGCAGGTCACGCAGGAGATCGCCGACGGCGTCTACCTGCTCGAAGGCATGAAGTTCAGCATGGGCGGCTGGTGGACGATCAAGCTGGCCATCCAGGGCGCCGCCGGCGAGGACGGCGTGACCTTCAACACCGTGGTGCGCGATCCCGCGTCGCGGCTCTGAGCTTCGGACAGGAGCGTGCGATGAGATCCGCAACATCGAAGCCGAGGCGCGTGGCCGGGGCCCTGGGCAGCCTGGCGCTGCTCAGCGGCCTGGCCTTCGGGGCGCTGGATGCCGCAAAGCCGGCGGCGCCGGGCGGCTGGTCCGCCGAGGAGCTGGGCGTGCTCGCGTCGATGACGCTGGAGCGCCTGGCCGAGCGCCCGCGCGACCCGTCCAACGCCGTGGAGGACTCGCCCCAGGCCGCCGCGCTGGGCAAGCGCCTGTTCAACGACGCGCGCTTCAGCCGGGACGGATCCGTCTCCTGCGCCAGCTGCCATGTGCCTGATAAACAGTTCCAGGACGGCGTGGCGCAGGCGCGCGGCATCGGCGTCGGCACGCGCCGCGCCATGCCCATCGCTGGCGCCGCACACAGCCCGTGGCTGTTCTGGGACGGGCGCAAGGACAGCCTGTGGTCGCAGGCGCTGGGGCCGCTGGAGGACGGCGCCGAGCATGGCGGCAACCGCACGCGCATTTCGCAGTTGTTGCGCGAGCACTACCGGGCGGATTACGAAGCGGTGTTCGGCCCGCTGCCCAACCTGGCAGGGCTGCCGGCGGACGCCGGGCCGCTGGGCAGCGCCGAGGAACGCCGCGCCTGGGAGCGCATGGACGGCAGCGCGCGCACGGCCGTCAACCGCGTGTTCTCGAACATGGGCAAGGCCATCGCGGCCTACGAGCGCGGCCTGATGCCGGGCGAATCGCGCTTTGACCGCTACGTGCGTGCCTTGCAGACGGGCGATGCCGAAGGGCAACGGGTGCTCGACGCGCGCGAGCGCAACGGCTTGCGCCTGTTCATCGGCAAGGCCCAGTGCGCGACCTGCCACAACGGGCCGCTGCTGAGCGACCACGCCTTTCACAACACCGGCGTGCCGCCGCTCGATCCACAACGTCCCGAGCGGGGGCGGGCCGAAGCCGTCGCCCGCGCGCTGGCCGACGAATTCAATTGCCTGGGGCCGTACAGCGACGCCCGGCCGGTGCAGTGCGCCGAGCTGCGCTTCATCGCCAACGACGACCCGGCGCTGCTGGGCGCCTTCCGGACGCCCGGGCTGCGCAACGTGGCCGAGCGCGCGCCCTACATGCACGCCGGCCAGATGGCCCGGCTGGAGGACGTCATCAGCCACTACGCCAAGGCGCCGCCGGCAGCGGTGGGGCATTCCGAGCTGGCGCCGCATGCGGGCGGGGCCGGCGAGCGCCGGCCGATCCGGCTCAGCAGCCAGGAGATCGCGGACCTGGTGCGTTTCCTGGGAACGCTGTCAGGACCAGTGGTCGAGGTAGCTGGGCCGTGAGCGCGGAACTGGGCGGCCGTACCAGACGCAAGCGCCCAGGCTCGCAAAACAACATACGCGATGCACCCGACTTGCCGCCCCTGACTTTGCCGAGCTGAATTCCTGTTTTTCCCTTGTTTACCCTTTACTTTCCTCAGACGGTGCGCCGCAGGAACCAGGGACGGGTGTGTCGGGACAAGAGGGCGGATCAACGAAGAAAGGAGCTGATAGGTTTCCAGTTAGATTCGCGTATGTTGTAGTTGCTTCAATCGACCTTGATCCCCGCCTGCCGGATGAGCGTGGTTGTGGTCGCCATCTCCTGCGCCACGCTGTCAGCGAACTGTTGCTGCGTCAGCGTGGGCACCTCGGCGCCGACCTTGGCCAGCGCGGCCTTGACCTCCGGCTGCTGCAGCACCTGGGCCGTGGCGCTGGCCAGGCGTTTCACGGTCTCGGCCGGCGTCTTGGCCGGCACGAACATGCCGACCCAGAAGGTGTAGTCCGAACCGGCATAGCCCGCCTCCAGCGTGGTGGGCGCCTTGGGCAGCGCCGCGGAACGGGCCTGCGAGCCCACGGCCAGCGGGACAAGCTTGTTTTCCTGGATCAGCGACAGCGCGCTCACCAGCGGCGCGAAAGTCCAGTCCACCTGCCCGCCGACCACGTCCATCAGCGCCGGAGGCGTGCCGCGGTAGGGCACGTGCGACGCCTGGATGCGCGCGGCGATGCGGAACTTCTCGGCGTTGATGTGCGTGGCGCTGCCGTTGCCCGCCGAGGCGTATGTCATCTTGCCGGGCTGGGCCTGGGCCTTGCGCACAAGCTCCTCGACGCTGCGGATGCCGCTGGCGGGAGACACCACCAGCACGTTGGGCAGCGTCGCCAGCATCGCTACCGGCGTGAAGTCCTTGAGCGTGTCGTACTTCAGCTTCGGGTACAGCGCCGCGTTGGCCACGTGCCCGGCCGAGTGGATCAGCACCGTGAGGCCGTCCGGCGCGGACGAGGCTACCTGCGCCGCGCCCAGCGTGCCGCCGGCGCCGGCCTTGTTGTCCACCACGATGGCCTGGCCCAGCGCCTTGGAGAGGTGGTCGCCGAGCACGCGCGCCACCACGTCGGTGCCCGAGCCGGCCGTAAACGGGACGACAAAGGTGATGGGCTTGCCGGACGCGGCCGAAGCCTGGGCAAAGGCGGGCGAGGCGGCAAGGACTGACACGACGGCCAGGCCGGCGCAAAGCGATTTCAGGACGGGAACCATGGAGGGACTCCTTCGAAAGGACAGGACGCGTGCAGGGAAGGCTCAGAAGGCGTGGCGCAGGCCCACGGCCAGGACGGAAGGCCGCTGGCCCGCGGCGACGCCGATCTCGTTGATGGCGAAGTCGTAGATCGCCGCCCGCTCGTTGCGGATGCGGCTGTAGAAGGCGTACAGCGCCGTGCGCTTGGACAGCCCGTGCTCGTAGCCCAGCGTGAGCTGCGAAGAGCCGGTGTCCGCGCCGCTGCGGAAGAAGCCCACCGTCTCGGCCGACGGCCCCTTGCCGTCGGCCGCGCGCGCATAGCCCACGCGCAGGCTGCCCGCGCCCAGCCGGTAGGTGCCGGAGAGGTACCAGGCGTTGCGCGTCAGCTCGCCCGTGGCCGTGCCGTAGCGCAGCCGCTCCACCACCGCCGCCACCCGCGCCGGGCCCGACTGCCAGGCCGCGCCCAGCTTGCTGGCCGTGTCGGTGGTGTCGGCCGTCTGGTACCTGGCGTGCCGCTCGTGCGCGGCGGTGAGCTGCCAGGGGCCGGCCTCCCAGCTCAGCGAGCCGGACCACAGCGAGGGCTTCGCGCCGGTATCCGGGTTGGTGTCCTCCCGCAATCCATGCGCGAGGCGTGCCGACAGGCCCTTCCAACTCGGCGACCAGTACTGCACCTGGTTCGCCTGGCGCCGGTCGAAGGAGCTTGTATCCGACAGGTGCGTGGCGTTCGGCGCGGAGCCGTTGCCCATCAGCGCCATGTAGCCGGCGGTGGTCGGATAGAAGGGGTCGAAGCCGGAGGTGGCCGAGGTGTAGGGCAGCGTCCACACGCCCGCGAAGAGCGTGCCCCATGGG
>JAEYPG010000316.1 GCA_023410975.1 Pseudomonadota bacterium | reverse complement strand
CGGCGAACAGGCCGCCGAAGAACAGCAGCTCGGTGGCGAGGAAGATCCACATGCCCAGTTGCGCCGTGTCCGGCGGCGGCGCGGCGGCTTCGGCGGGGACGGCGCTGCTCATGGAGGCGTGCTGGCGGTGCCGGCGTCCGGCAGCGGCTGGTCCCGCAAGGCGCCGGGCGCGGCGTGCGCGGCGGCCGGCTCGGGCGTGTAGTCGTACACCTGCCGCGGCGGCCGGGGCGGCTCGTTGAAGTTGTGCGTGGGCGGCGGCGAGCTGGTCTGCCATTC
The DNA here is from genome assembly GCA_023410975.1 of Pseudomonadota bacterium. GTDB lineage: Bacteria > Pseudomonadota > Gammaproteobacteria > Burkholderiales > Burkholderiaceae_C > Azohydromonas. The sequence goes on along the minus strand of JAEYPG010000316.1, from coordinate 5,130 downwards.
CAGCCCGGTGGCGCCGAAGGGGTTGGCGCCGGCCCGCCGGCCGCGGGCCAGCGACCACGCCAGGTACACCAGCGGCAGCAGGTAGCCCAGCGCCAGCACCACCGCGCCGCTGGACGAGAACAGGTTGAGCACCTGGAACTCCGGCGGATAGGCGTGGTAGCGCCGCGGCATGCCGTGCAGGCCCAGCAGGTACTGCGGGAAGAAGGTGAAGTTGAAGCCCAGGAAGATCAGCACCGCCGCGATGCGTGCCCAGACCTCCGGGTACTCGCGGCCCGTGGCCTTGGGCCACCAGAAGTGCAGCGCGCCGAAGTACGCCATCACCGAGCCGCCGACCATGATGTAGTGGAAGTGCGAAACCACGAAATACGTGTCCGACAGGTGCACGTCCAGCGACAGCGAGGCCAGGAACAGCCCCGTGAGGCCGCCGATGGTGAAGAGTCCCACGAAGCCCAGCGCGTAGAGCATGGGCGCATCGAGCCGGATGGCGCCCTTGTGCAGCGTGGCGGTCCAGTTGAAGACCTTGATGGCCGAGGGAATCGCCACCAGGAAGCTCAGCAGCGAGAACACCAGCGAGGCCGCCGGCGACTGCCCGGCCACGAACATGTGGTGCCCCCACACCAGGAAGCCGATGCTGGCGATGCCCAGGATGGCGTAGGCCATGAAGCGGTAGCCGAAGATGGGCCGGCGCGCGAAGCACGGCACGATCTCGCTGACCACGCCCATGGCCGGCAGTACCATGATGTAGACCGCCGGGTGCGAGTAGAACCAGAACAGGTGCTGGAACAGCAGCGGGTCGCCCCCGTGCGCCGGGTCGAACACGCCGACCTGGAACAGCCGCTCCGCCACCACCAGCAGCGCCGTGATCGCCAGCACCGGCGTGGCGAGCACCAGGATCACGCTGGTGGCGTAGATCGCCCACACGAACAGCGGCAGCTGGAACCAGCCCAGGCCCGGCACGCGGCAGCGGTGCACCGTGACGATGAAGTTCAGCCCGGTGAGGATGGACGAGAAGCCGGTGACGAACACGCCCAGCAGCGTCAGCGTGACGTAGCCGTTGGAGAACATCGACGAGTAGGGCGTGTAGAAGGTCCAGCCCGTGTCCACGCCGCCCAGGAACAGCGCCGCCAGCGTCAGCACCCCGCCGGCGAGGTAGACGTACCAGCTCAGCAGGTTCAGCCGCGGAAAGGCCAGGTCGCGCGCGCCGATCATCAGCGGCAGCACGAAGTTGCCCATCACCGACGGGATCGACGGGATCAGGAACAGCCACACCATGATCACGCCGTGCGCGGTGAAGAGCTTGTTGTAGGTATCGTCGCCCACCAGGTCGCCCGGCGGCGTGGCCAGCTCCAGCCGGATGATCGTTGCCGCCGCGCCGCCGACGAAGAAGAAGGCCGTGATGGCGATGGCGTAGAGGATGGCGATGCGCTTGTGGTCGCGCGCCAGCAGCCAGGAGCGCAGCGTCAGGCCGTCGTCGAGGTAGCTCATGGCCGTCCCTCCGTGGTGGCGTGCAGGTACGCGATCAGCGCCTGGATGTCCTCCTCGCTGACCTGCCCGGCGAAGGAGGGCATCACCGGCTCGAAGCCGGCCACCACGTCCTTGCGCGGCAGCAGGATGCTGTCGCGCAGGTAGTTGTCGTCGGCCACCACCGTGCGCCCGTCCTGCAGGTGCACGCGGCGTCCGGGCAGGCCGTCGAGCAGCGGCGCGTGCACGGTGGAGCCGGCGGCGTGGCAGCCGCTGCAGCCGAGCTGGCGGAACAGGGCGAAGCCGTACTGCGCGAGGCTGGGCTGCGCCGGCCCTTCGGCCAGCCAGCGGCTGAAGTCGTCCGGGCGCATCACCACGATGCGCCCGACCATGTGGGAGTGCTCGCTGCCGCAGTACTCGGCGCAAAAGAGGTGGAACTCGCCCAGCTGTGTGGGCGTGAACCACAGCGCCGTGATGCGCCCGGGCAGCACGTCCTGCTTGAGGCGGAAGGCGGGCACGTAGAAGCTGTGGATGGCGTCCTGCGCGCTCATGCGCAGCAGCACCGGCTGGCCCAGCGGCACGTGCAGCTCGTTGATCTCGCGCCGGCCGTTGCGGTGCTGCAGCTTCCACATCCACTGCTTGGCCACCACCGCCACCGGCAGCGCTTCAGGCGGCGGGCGGTACAGCCGCAGGTAGTCGCGCGCGGACCAGGCGCAGATGCCCACGAAGATCAGCAGCGGCGTCAGCGTCCAGGCGACCTCCAGCCAGGTCAGGTTGCGCTTGGCCTTGGATCGCGGCGCGTTGCTGCCCTGGTGGTAGCGCACGCAGAAGAAGACGATCAGCACGCACACCCCCAGCGCCACGCTGCCGCACAGGATCACCATGGCCGTGAACAGCGTGTCCACCGGCGCGGCGGCGGTGGAGGCGGCCTGGTCCAGCAGGTGGAAGCCCGCGGACAGGCCGGCATCGACCTCGGTGCTCATCGCACCTTCCGTCCCGGCCAGGCCTGCCGTGCCACGAAGGCCAGCAGCGCCAGCGCCGTGAGCAGCCCCACCGCGCGCACCGCCTGCAGCACCGCCGCGCTGTGGCGTCCCAGCCGCGCATCGAGATGGGCGCACAGCAGCGCCAGGCGGTCCGACAGCCCGCCGATGCGGCCCTCGCCGGCGGCCACCAGCGCCAGCCGCAATTCCGCGGGGTCGAAGCGCACGCCCGGCAGGTAGCGCGAGACGCGCCCTTCGGGCGTGAGTACCGCCACCACGGCGGGGTGGGCGTAGCTGTCTTCCGGGCCGTTGGCGTCGCCGACGGAGCGGTAGCGCCAGCCCAAGGCGTCTGCCAATGAGCGCAGCGCCGGCCCGGTGCCGGTGAGCAGGCGCAGGTCCAGCGGCGTGTCCGGCCGGCGCGGCCCCTCCAGGACCTTGGCGTAGGCAAGGTTGGCCGCGCGCGCGGCTTGCGCGATGGCCGGGGTGTCGGCCGGGTCGATGCTCACCCGCACGATCCGGTAGGCGCTGCGCGGCAAGCCGGTGTCGTGCAGCGCTTCGAGCAGGCCCTGCATCAGCAGCCCGCACAGCTGCGTGCAGCGGTAGTAGCCCAGCACCAGCAGCGCCGGGCGCCCGCCGAAGCTTTCCCCCAGGCGCACCGGGCGGCCGGTGCTGTCGAGCAAGGGCAGCGCCGTCGGCAGTTGGGCGTCCAGGTGCTGCTGCAGGCCGGCGTCGGGGAGCGGCGGGGGCAAGGACAGCGGCTGGGCCATCGACGGCGCCAGGCACAGCAGCCAGGCTGCCGCGCAGCTCGCGAAGCGCTTGGCGGCCATCACGGTGCTCCTCCTGCGGCGGTCGCCGCTGCGCTGGCCGGCTGCGCCGCCAGCAGCGCCATCGCGTCCTCGATGGGGATGTGCACGATGCCCGCGCCGGCATCGACCCAGCCGCGGCCATGCAGGCGGGCGTCCTTCTCAGCGCGGTAGGCCGCCAGGTCGGGCTGCGGCGCGCTTTGCAGCCGGGGCCCGGGGATGCTGAGCGTGTAGGGCTGCGCCAACCGCTCGCCGCCGGGACGCATGCCACGCCCGTGCAGCCACAGCAGCACCAGGATCACCACGCCGATCACCGTGCCGGCGATGGCCGCGCCGGCCAGCGCGATACGGCCGGTGGGCAGGTCAGGCGCGGCCATGCCGCACCTCCTGCGTGGCCGATTCCAGCGCCGGCTCCGCCGCGCCCGCTGGCGCGTCGAACAGCAGCAGCCCCATGCCGAGCGCCAGCGAGGGCAGCAGCCACCAGGCGAGCCAGGTGCCGGTGGCGGCCGAGGGCAGCACCAGCCAGGCGGTGTTGAGCGCCTGCGTCAGCAGCAGCCCGGCGGCGATGCGGCCCAGCCATCGGGGCCGGTCCTTGAGCCGGCGCTGCAGCAGCGCCAGCAGCGGCAGCGCGAGCTGCAGCAGCACCAGCGCTACGCCCACCCACCACCAGCCGCTGTGCAGCCGCGGCACGTACCAGGCGATCTCGGCCGGCAGGTTCTCGGCCCAGATGATCAGGAACTCCATGAACGCCAGGTAGGCCCAGGTCAGCAGCCACATCAGCAGCAGGTTGCCCAGGTCGCGCGCCACGGGGACCTGCTCGGCCGCCTCGGCTTCCAGCCGTTCGGGTGCCCAGCGCGCCAGTTGCCACACGCACAGCGCGGTGCCGCCCAGCGCCTGGCCCGAGAGCACGACCAGGCCGAAGGCGGTGCTGAACCAGCCCGGCACCAGCGACATCAGCAGGTCCACCGAGGCCAGCGTGCCGGTGAGCGCGTACAGCGCCAGCGCCGCTGCCGCGCGGCCCTTGCCGGCCAGCGAGGCAGGCCGGGCGAGCCACCACCACAGCGCGCCGTACAGCGCCAGGCGCAGCCCGACGAAGCCCGGCTGCAGCCAGAACGTGGGGAAGCCCGGCCGCGCCAGCCCCTGCGCCCAGCCCTGCGGATCGGCCGCCCAGGGGTAGAGCTGGCGCAGTCCCAGCGCCAGCGGCAGGAACAGCAGCAGCGTCCAGGGCAGCCGCGAGGCTGCCGCCAACGCTGCCGGCCGCAGCGCTTGGCCCCAGGCACCGCCGACGAGGCGGTGCAGCCACAGGTTGACCATCCCGCCCAGCATCAGCCCGGTCACGAACCACCAGGCCGCCAGCCAGCAGGCCCAGAACAGCCGCGCATCCAGTGCCGCGCCGGGCAGCGCCAGCGCCAAGGCGGCCAAGCCGACGGCCCGGCGGCGCGTGAGCCGGCGGCTGGCAACGGCGTTCATCGCCCGTGGCCTTCCCCGGCCGCGGAGGCCGCCCCCGCCGGCGCCAGCGCCCGCAGCGAGTCCTGCAGCGCCGGTGGCAGCGAGGCGATGCGCGCGTGCTGGCTGAGCTGCAGCGCGCGAATGTAGGCGACGATGGCCCAGCGGTCGTCCGGCGCCACGCGGTCGGCGTAGGGCACCATGACCCCGTAGCCCTGCGTGATCACGTCGTAGAAATGCCGGTCCGGCGCCTGGCGCAGCCGGTCCTGGTGGTAGCTCGGCGGCGCCGGGAAGCCGCGGCGCACGACGGGGCCGTCGCCGTCGCCCAGCGGGCTGTGGCAGGGCAGGCAGTAGATGCTGTATCGCTCCTGGCCGCGGCGCAGCAGCTCGGCCGTGACCGGCGGCAGCGCCGTGGCGGCCTGTGCGGCCTGCAATTGCGC
>JAEYPG010000280.1 GCA_023410975.1 Pseudomonadota bacterium | reverse complement strand
CGGGGAAGGCGGGCGAGAGCGTCACCGGCATCGGCCCCAACGGCGCGGGCAAGACCACGCTGCTGGCGGCCGCGATGGGGCGGCTGCCTTCGCGCGGCGAGCTGCTGCGCGGGGGCGGGCCCATCGCGCGGCCGAGCGTGGAGAAGATGGTGGCGCACGGCGTGGCGCTGGTGCCGGAGAAGCGCGAGCTCTTCAACGAGATGTCGGTGGAGGACAACCTGCTGCTGGGCGGCTTCTCGCGCTGGCGCCGTGGCCAGCGCGACCAGAAGGCGCGCATGCAGGAGGTGTTCGAGCTGTTCCCTCGGTTGCACGAGCGGCGGGCGCAGATGTCCGGGACGCTCTCGGGCGGCGAGCGGCAGATGCTGGCCATCGGCCGCGCGCTGATGGCGCGCCCGCGGCTGCTGATGCTGGACGAGCCCTCGCTGGGCCTGGCGCCGCTGATCGTGCGCGAGGTGCTGCGCATCGTGGCCTCGCTGCGCGATCTGGGCGTGTCGGTGCTGCTGGTGGAGCAGAACGCACGCGCGGCGCTGCAGGTGGCCGACCGCGCCTACGTGCTGGAGATGGGCGCCGTGGCGCTCACCGGCGAGGCGCAGGAGCTGATCCACGACCGCCGCATCATCGACACGTACCTGGGCCTGGGCACGAAGAAGGCGGCGGTGGCGGCCTGAACCGATTCGACAGGAGAACTCCTACATGACGACCCCCATCCTCCAAAGCTTCATCGCCGGCCGCTGGATCGGCCAGGAAGCGGCGCAGAGCCTGCGCAGCGCCGTCAACGGCCGCCCGGTGGCGGCCACGCATGCCGAGAGCCTGGACTTCGGCGAGGCCGTGGCCTACGCGCGCGGCATGGGCCTGAAGAACCTGCTGGCGCTGGATTTCCAGAAGCGCGCCGCCATCCTCAAGGCGCTCGCCAAGTACCTCAACGAGCACAAGGAAGAGCTCTACGCCATTTCGGCCCACACCGGCGCCACGCGCTCGGACAGCTGGATCGACGTCGAGGGCGGCACCGGCACGCTCTTCGCCTACGCCAGCATCGGCAGCAACGAGCTGCCCTCGGGCAACCTGGTCCACGAGGGCCCGGCCATTCCGCTGGGCAAGCAGGGCCACTTCGCCGGCACGCACATCCTGGTGCCTCGCGGCGGCGTGGCGGTGCACATCAACGCCTTCAACTTCCCCATCTGGGGCCTGCTGGAGAAGTTCGCACCCAGCTTCCTGGCCGCCATGCCCTGCATCGGCAAGCCGGCCACGGCCACGAGCTTCGTCACCGAGGCGCTGATCCGCCTCATCGAGCGCTCGGGGCTGCTGCCCGCGGGCGCGCTGCAGCTGATCATCGGCGGCACCGGCGACCTGCTGGACCGGCTCAACGGCTCCGACATGGTGACCTTCACCGGCTCGGCCGACACCGCCGCCAAGTTGCGCGTGCACCCGAACCTCATCCGCCACTCGGTGCCCTTCAACGCCGAGGCCGACTCGCTCAACTGCGCCGTGCTGGCGCCGGACGTGACGCCGGACGACGAGGAGTTCCAGCTCTTCGTCAAGGAAGTCGCCCGGGAGATGACGGTGAAGGCCGGGCAGAAGTGCACTGCCATCCGCCGCACCATCGTGCCGCGCCACCTGCTCGACCCGGTGGCCGAGGCGCTGCGCGACCGCCTGCGCAAGACCACCGTGGGCGACCCGGCGCTCGAAGGCGTGCGCATGGGCGCGCTGGCCTCGCACAGCCAGCTCCAGGATGTCGGCGCCCAGGTGGAAAAGCTGCTGCAGGGCGCGGAGCTGGTGTTCGGCGCGCGCGACGGCTTCAATCCGCAGGGCGAGGGCGTGTCCGAGGGCGCCTTCTTCTCGCCCACGCTGCTGCTGAGCCGCAACCCCCTGGCGCATGATGCCGCGCACGACGTGGAGGCCTTCGGCCCGGTGAGCACGCTCATGCCCTACGAGGGCCTGGACGAGGCGCTGGCGCTGGCCGCGCGCGGGCGCGGCAGCCTGGTGGGCACGCTGGTGACCAAGGACCCCGCCACGGCCGCGCGCTTCATCCCGGTGGCGGCGGCGCTGCACGGGCGGCTGCTGGTGCTGGACCGCGAGGCGGCCAAGGAATCCACCGGCCACGGCTCGCCGCTGCCGCCGCTCAAGCATGGCGGCCCGGGCCGCGCCGGCGGCGGCGAGGAACTGGGCGGCTTGCGCGCGGTGAAGCACAACCTGCAGCGCGCGGCGGTGCAGGGTTCGCCCACCATGCTCACGGCCGTGACCGGCGAGTACGTGCGCGGCGCGCAGGTGTTCGAGAGCGAGGTGCACCCCTTCCGCCGGCACTTCGAGGACCTGCGCATCGGCGAGTCGCTGCTGACGCACCGGCGCACCGTGACGGACGCGGACATCGTGGCCTTCGGCGGCATCTCGGGCGACTTCTTCTACATGCACTTCGACGAGATCGCCGCCAAGGACACCGCCTTCGGCCAGCGCATCGCGCACGGCTACTTCGTGCTGTCGGCGGCGGCGGGGCTGTTCGTGTCGCCGGCGCCGGGGCCGGTGCTGGCCAACTACGGGCTGGACACACTGCGCTTCGTGAAGCCCGTGGCCATTGGCGACACGATCCGGGCGCGGCTCACGGCCAAGCGCAAGATCGACCGCAACAAGACCGACGCCAAGGGCCAGGGGCAGGGCGTGGTCGCGTGGGACGTGCAGGTGACCAACCAGCACGGGGAAATGGTGGCGAGCTACGACATCCTGACGCTGGTGGCCAAGCGGGGCTGAAAGGCCGCCGCTCAGGCGGTTGCCACAGGAGCCCTCGCCAGGGCGGCGAGGGTTTCCATCAGGCCTCGTGGAACGGCAGCTCCACGCTGAAGACGCTGCCCTGGCCCGGCTGGCTGCGGACGAGCAGCGTGCCGCCCATCAAGTCCACCAGGCGCCGCACGATGGACAGGCCCAGGCCCGAGCCGCCGAAGCGGCGCGTGATGGAGCTGTCGGCCTGGCTGAAGGACTCGAAGATGCGTGCGTGCTGCTCGGGGGCGATGCCGATGCCCGTGTCCTCGACCTCCAGGCGCAGCCGGGTCCGGCCGCCCTCGCGTGCCAGCACGCGTGCCCGCAAGCTCACGCGGCCGGCCGCAGTGAACTTCACCGCGTTGCTCAGCAGGTTCAGCAGTATCTGGCGCAGCCGCAGCGAATCCCCCATCAGCCGCGGCGGCAGGTCCGGCGCCACGTCGCCTTCCAGCGCCAGGCCCTTGGCGTGGGCCTGGGGCCGCATCATGGCCAGCACCGATGCCAGCAGCAGTGCCGGCTCGAAGGCCTCGTGCTCCAGCGTCATTTCCCCGGCTTCGATGCGCGACAGGTCCAGCACGTCGTTGGTCAGCGCCAGCAAATGCTCGCCGGACTGCCGGATGTGGCCGACGAACTCCGCGGCCCTGGGCTCCAGCGGCATCTGCTGCAGCAGCTGGCTCATTCCGATGACGCCGTTCAAGGGCGTGCGGATCTCGTGGCTCATGTTGGCCAGGAACAGGCTCTTGGCCCGCGTGGCGGCCTCGGCCTGCTCGGCGCGGCGGGCCAGCTCCTGCTCCCGTTCCAGCAGCGCCGCGTTGGCCGCCTCCAGCTCCGCGGTGCGCTGGGCCACCAGCCCGGTCTGCGTCTGCAGGCGTCCCGTCATGGTGTCGACGCCCTCGGCCATGCGGCGCTCGTGGACCATGGACAGGAAGCAGATCGAGCAGACAACGATCAGCATCGCGCCCGGCAGCAGCGTGAAGATCTGTGCGAGCGAGGCCGAGCTCGGCATGAGCTGATGCCCGCTTCCCGCCAGCCCCAGCAGGGCCCGCAGGGCAAAGGCGATGGACAAGGCGGCGTAGCAAGACAGGGCCGTCAGCATCGAGGGGGAACGGCGCCCGCGCAGGCTGCGCAGGATCAGCAGGGCCGTCATGGCCAGGATCGCGGCGAACGCGATGGAAATCGTGATGAAGGCCACCTGGCGCGGCAGATCCAGCGCGTAGGACGCCAGCACGCCGCTGACTCCCAAGGCTGACCAGGCCAGCGTCAGCCCGCGCTGGGGCGGCGCGTCGAACAGTCGCGCATGCGCCTCATGCCCCCAGTGTGGAAGGCCGAAAACCAGCAGGTTGGCCAGCACGAAAGTAAGCACCAACGGCGCATGGTTGCGGAAGACATAGAGCAGGAACGCGGCGCCGACGGCCGCCATGGACTTGCTCCATGCCACGAGGGCGGCCCGGTAGCCGGGCATGGCCTGGGCAAAGCTCAGGAACACCACGGCCATCAGGAAGCCCAGCATGCTCAGCGAGAACAGCAGCGTGAGCGGGTCCAGTGCCGGACCCTGGAACGGAACCAAGCGAAACCTCCTGCGCACCCCTCTGCCCGCATCGGGCAAGTCATGCTGCCACACGCCGGTGCGCCGTCCTGCCCACTGCGCTGGTATCACTCGTGAAAAAAGCCCGGCGGCTGCCGGGCTTGGTTGGCGAATGCGCGCAGGACTTCAGGCCACCAGCTGGCTTGTCGGCGGCACCTGCGCCGGCGCCGCACCGAAGTAGCCTTCGGTGTGGATCAGCCCGTCGCGCGCGCCCAGCCGGCGCGCCGCCTCCACGCAGTCGGTGACGAAGGCCGGGGCGCCGGCCACGAACACCGAGTAGCCCGAGAGGTCCTTGAACAGGTCCGGCAGCAGCTGCGGGATGCGACCGTGCAGGCCCGGGCCGCCTTCTTGGGTCAGCGTGGGCTTGAAGGTGAAGTTGCGGTGCCTGGCCTGCAAAAACTCCATCAGCCCGGCGCCGTACAGGTCGGCGCGCGTGCGGGCCGAGAACAGCAGCGTCACCGGGCGCTTGAAGCCACGGCGCAGCGCCGCCTCGGTGAGCGAGAGGATGGGCGCCAGCCCTGAGCCCGCCGCCATGCACAGCACGGGCGTGTCCACCGAGGGATCGCCGATGAAGGTGCCGTAGGGGCCGGCGAGCTTCACCCGGGTGCCCGGCTGCAGTTGCCCGTGCACCCAGGCGCTCGTCACGCCTCCCTCCACGCGCGTGACCTGCAGCGTGATCTCGCCATCGGGCCGCGGCGCGTTGGCGATGGAGTAGGGCCGCGCCGGCGCGCCGGCGCGCGCGTCGCCCAGCATGACGTACTGCCCCGGCCAGTAGCGCATGGGCTGTCCCACCGGGCGCAGCCGCAGCTCCACGATGCGCTGCGTGCGCGGGATGCGGTCGGCCACCACGTAGAGCTGGTGCTCGCGCGGCGGAAACAGCCGCGGCTGCGCGTCCGCCGTGCCCCACTCGATGACGAGCTCCTCCGACAGCGGCTTGGCCATGCACATGAGGCCGAAACCCTGCGCGCGCTCCTCGGCGGAGAGCGCCATGTCCAGCACCATGCCCTGGTCGAAGCGCCCTTCGCGCACCTTGACCTTGCACTCGCCGCAGGCGCCGGCGCGGCAGTTGTTGGGCAGGGCGTAGCCCGATTTCTCCAGCGCGGCCAGCACGGTGTCGCCGGCCGCGCACTCCACTTCCTTGCCCGAGGGGTACAGGCGGATGCGCGCGCTCATGCTCAGAACACCGGGATGATGCTGGCCATGTCGATGTCGGTCACTTCCTGGCCGCTGATGCCGACTTCGGGAATGGCCGGGAAGGGAATGTCGTAGCGGTCGAGCACGCCCTTGAGGTTGAGCATGGCCTTCTTCCAGTTCTCCTTCTTGGACTCGTAGTCGGGGATGTGGAAGCCCGCGGCGCGCGCCACCTCCTCGCCCGCGCGCTGGTTGGCGATGAAGTCGTTGGGCAGGTCCCAGAAGTCGGGCGGCGGCTCGAACAGCACGGCCGACAGGAACAGGTAGCCCGCGCGCACCTGCTTGGTGATGAGCGGCTTGTCCGCGAGGTCCATCTTCGGGTAGTCGCGCTCCATCAGCGCCATGCAGATGGCCATGTGCCGCCCCTCGTCGCGGCCGATGTTGCGGAAGGCCTCCTTGAAGACCTCCTCGCGGCAGCCCTCGGCCATCTGGTGGAAGATGGTTGCGGCCGCGATCTCGCCCATCAGGAAGGAGCTGAACAGCACCGCCAGGCTGTACTTGGGCACCGCCGACTTGTAGCCGCTCCAGTAGCGCCCGCCGTTGTAGTAGAGCCACTTGGCGTTCTTCTGCAGCTTGCGGCCCAGCTCGGTCTTGGGCTCATAGGTGATCGGGTCCGGATGCTCCAGCAGCTTCGTGATCGCCAGGCCGCACATCTGCTCGTGGTTCTGCTCGTCGCGCGTGACGGAGAAGAAGCAGCGGCGCACGGCGTCTTCCTCATGGGCCTCGTAGGTCTTGATGAAGGCCGAGGCGAACACCGGCGGCGCCGAGGCGTCGAACACCGACAGCAGTGTCCACCAGTAGGCGATGGCCTCGCGTTCCTCCCACGAGTAGGACTCGGCGTCGAAGCTGTCCCAGCACAGGTGCTTCGGGTCCCAGTTCTCGCGCTGCGCGGCGTCCCAGACCTCCTCCAGCTTGTCGGTCTGGCGCCGCCACGACAGCGGATAGACGTTGGGTTGCGGCGTCTCGGGCGGGAACTCCATCGTCTCCGCCAGGCGTTCATTCTTCATTGCGTCTCCAGTGTCTTGGTTGGGTCAGGGCGCTCCGTTCTTGGCGCACATCAAAGTTACGGGCGGTCCCGCCGGTGGACTTTGATCAGGCTCAAAGTTCGACCGACCGGACGGTCGGTGAATTCCCGAAGGGATGGATGTCGCTTGCGCTGTCGCCACAGCGCTAAGGGCCTGCACAAGCTGGGGTTTTCCTTGGCGGAATCGGCGTTGCCCGGGGCGGCCGTTGCCCCTTAGGATCAACCGACCGGTCGGTCAATTGATCCTGCCGGCTCATCCATCACAACTACACCGGAGACAGCCCATGTCCGTGAGGCAACCCGCCCCCGGCGACTTGGAGCCCATCGAGCTCGCCAGCCGCGACGAGATCCAGGCGCTGCAGCTGCAGCGCCTGCGC
>JAEYPG010000277.1 GCA_023410975.1 Pseudomonadota bacterium | reverse complement strand
GAGCCACCCGCCCAACATCACCGCGCTGCTGGCCGCCGGCGCGGGCGGCCAGGCCCCTGCGGCGGCTGCTGCCGCCGCCGAGCGCAGCGGCCTGGGCGAGATGCTGCAGCCCACGCCCACCCCGGCCGTCGCGGCCCAGGTGCTGCCCACCCGGCGCTTCCTGCTGCCCAAGGGCGCCTTCGTCGACTGCACGCTGGAGACCGCCATCGACTCGACTTTCGACGGCATGGTCACCTGCATCGGCGCCAACGACGTCTACAGCGCCGACGGCAAGGTCGTGCTGCTGGAGCGCGGCACCAAGTACGTTGGCGAGAAGCGCGGCGACACCCGCCTGGGCCAGGCCCGCGTCTTCGTGCTGTGGAACGAGGCCCGCACGCCCACCGGCGTGGCGGTGAACCTGGCCTCGCCGGGCACCGACGAGCTCGGCCGTGCCGGGCTGCCCGGCCACGTGGACAACCACTTCTGGGACCGCTTCGGCGCCGCCATCCTGATCTCCGTCATCGACGGCGGCCTGCAGGCCCTGGCCGCCAGCCAGCGCGACGGCGGGGGCAACGCCGTGGTGCTCAACCCGCAAGGCAGCCGTGACGTGATGACCGAGGTGCTCAAGGGCACGATCGCCATCCCGCCCACGGTGGTCAAGAACCAGGGCGAGCGTGTCCAGGTGCTCGTGGCGCGCGACGTCGATTTCCGCTCCGTCTATGCACTGCGAACCGTACCCGACGCCCGCTGACACCCGGCCTGCGGAGCCGTCCTCGCTCGACCACTTCCTGCGCCCGCTGCGCGAGTTGCTGGCCGACGCCGACGTGACCGAGATCTGCATCAACCGACCGGGCGAGGCCTTCGTCGAACGGCTGGACGGGTGGTCGCGTCAGCCCCTGCCGTTTGCGAGCTTCGACTGGTGCATGTCGCTGGCCCGGCTGGTGGCCAACCACACGCGCCAGCGAGTCTCGGCGGTCGAGCCGCTGCTCTCGGCCACGCTCCCGGGCGGGGAGCGCATCCAGCTGGTGCTGCCACCGGCCACCGAGGACGGCAAGGTTTCCATCACCATCCGCCGCCCCTCGGCCAGCCTGTGGACGCTGGAGGAGCTGGCCGGGCGCGGCGTCTTCGACGACGTGCGGCCATGCGCGGCCACCGGCGCGCCGCCGTCGCCAGACGACCCGCGGCTGTCCCCCCAGGAGCGCGAGCTGCAGGCGCTGCTGCACGCGCGCGACCTCGTGGGCTTCCTGCGCCGCGCGGTGCAGCTACGCCGCAACATCCTGTTGTCCGGCGCCACCGGCTCGGGCAAGACCACGGTGGCCAAGGCGCTCATCCTGGAAATCCCGCCCGAGGACCGGGTCGTCACCATCGAGGACGTGCGCGAGCTGTCGCTGCGCAACCAGCCCAACCACGTGCGGCTGTTCTACTCCCAGGGCGGGCAGGGCCTGGCCGCGGTGACCGCCGGCGAGCTGCTGGCCGGCGCCAAGCGCCAGCGGCCGGACCGCATCTTCGTTTCCGAGCTGCGCACCGGCGACGAGGTCTACGACTACCTGGTGTCGATCAACACCGGCCATCCGGGCTCGATCACCAGCGTCCACGCCGACAGCGCCGAGATGGCCTTCGTCGCGCTGGCCCAGCTCATGAAGCGCAGCGAGGCCGGGCGCGGCATGAGCACGCGCGAGGGAGTGGAGCTGGCGCAGCTGAGCGTGGACGTGGTGGTGCAGTGCAGCCGGCTGCGCCAGCGCCGTTTCGTGAGCGAGGTCTGGCATGACCCGGCCGTCCGCCGCCGCTCTCTCGCCTGAGGTCCTGAAGGCCGTGGCCGCGGCGCTGCTGATGGCCGTGGGCGGGCTGTACCTCTCGGGCTGGATCTTCCTGTGGGCCATTCGCGCCGAGCCGCAGTCGGCCACGCCGCTGACGCCGCTGCGCTACTGGTACCACTACGGCGAGCGCGCCGAGGTGCGCCGGCCGCTGCTGTGGAGCCTGGCCGCCGGCATGGGCCTGGCCCTGGGCACGGGGGCAGCCGCCCTGCTGCCGCGCCGGCGCAGCCTGCACGGCGACGCGCGTTTCGCCAGCCGCGGCGAGATCCGGCGCGCGGGCCTGCTCGGGCGCGAGGGCATCCTCCTGGGACGCCTGGGCAACGCCTACCTGATGCTGCCGGGCCAGCAGGGCGTGCTGCTGGAGGCGCCGCCGCGCAGCGGCAAGGGCGTGGGCGTGGTCGTCCCGAACCTGCTCAACTGGCCCGGCTCGGTGCTCGTCAGCGACATCAAGGGCGAGAACTGGATGCGCACGGCCGGCTTCCGGGCCCGCCACGGCCAGGAGGTGCACCTGTTCGACCCGCTGTCCGAGGCCGCGCGCTCGGCGCGCTGGAACCCGCTGGCCTACGTCTCGGACGAGCCCTGGCGGCGCATCGACGACCTGCAGCGCGTGGCGGGCATGCTGTTCCCGGACCCGCAGAGCGCCGACCCGTTCTGGACCTCCTCGGCGCGCTCGCTGTTCCTGGGCATCGCGCTGTACCTTTTCGAGACGCCGGGCAGCACGCGCACCGTCGGCGAGATCCTGCGCCAGGGCATGGCCAGCGACGACGAGGGCTTCCAGAAGCACTGGCGCCGCGTCATCGACAGCTGCGAGCGCGCGGGCTACCCGCTGTCGCAGCAGGCGGTGCAGACGCTGTGCGACGTGATCGACCTGGCGCCCGTCACTGCGTCGAGCATCCGCAAGACCTTCACCAGCCGGCTCGACCTGTGGATGAACCCGCTCATCGACGCCGCGACCGCGGGCAACGACTTCGACTTCCGCGAGCTGCGCCGACGCCCGATCTCGGTCTACGTGCGCATCAACCCCGACAACATCGCGCGGCTGCAGCCGCTGCTCAACCTCTTCTTCCAGCAGGCCATCGGCTTGCAAACGCGCGAGCTGCCCGAGGAGAACGCGGCGCTCAAGTATCAGCTGCTGCTGGTGCTCGACGAGTTCCCGGCCCTGGGCCGCATCCCCGTCATCGCCGACTCAACGGCCTTCCTGCCCGGCTACAACGTGCGCTCGCTGGTGATCGTGCAGTCGAACTCGCAGCTGGTGGAGAAGTACGGCGTCGAGGGGGCGAAGTCGATCCGCAAGATGCTGGCCGCGCGCATCGTCTACGCGCCCAAGGACTACGACGATGCGGAAGCCATCTCGCGCGA
>JAEYPG010000384.1 GCA_023410975.1 Pseudomonadota bacterium | reverse complement strand
TAACAACTCCGCCCGCCGCGGGGGGGGGGCCAGCAGCCCCACCCGGGGGGGGGGGGCCGACTGGCTCGATCCCATGCACAGCCCGGCCAGCACCGCGGCGGCCCAGAACAGCCCCGGCTCCCGGGCCGCCACGGCCAGCAGCGTCATGCCGATCCAGCCCGCCAGCGTCCAGCCCAGCGCGCGCTTGTGGCCGGCGCGGTCCTGCCAGTAGCCGAAGGCAAAGGCCCCGGCGGCCGAGGCGATGTTGACCAGGAACACCAGCGTCATGGTCTGCGTCTGGGTGAAGCCCAGCGCCTGCTCGGCGTAGACCGCCGCCAGCGCCACCACCACCGCGATGCCCGCCTGGTAGGCCACGGTGCAGGCCAGCAGCCGGCCGAAGTCCTGGTAGCGGCGCGCGTCGCGCCAGGTGCCGTGCAGCCGCCGCAGCGAATCGGCGATGCCCGTGCTCGCGTCCGGCTGCGGTTGCGCCCGCTCGCGCAGCAAGGCGAAAGTCGCCAGCGAGGCCAGCGCGTAGACGCCGGCCGTGATGCCCATGGCCACCGGCACGAACTGCGTCGCCGGCTGGCCTTGCCCCTGCGCCCACAGCACGTAGCCCAGGCTCAGGCCCAGGGTCAGCATTCCGCCGAAGTAGCCGAAGCTCCAGCCCCAGCCGGAGACGCGGCCCATCCCCTCGCGCCGCGACAGCGCGGGCAGGAAGGCGGCGCACAGCGACTCGCCGGCGCTGTAGAAGGCGTTGGACAGTAGCACGGCCACGACCGCCAGCGCCACGTCGCCGCGCCCGCAGGCCGCCAGCAGCGCGGTGCCGAGCACGCAGCCCGCGGTGGCGCCGGCCAGCAGCCGCTTCTTGGCGCCGTGCAGGTCGGCCCAGGCGCCCAGCGCCGGCAGCAGCAGCATTACCAGCAGGTTCGACGCCGCCAGCGCCAGCGTCCAGGCCAGCGTGGCCCAGGGCGCGTTGCCGACCACCACGCCGACGAAGTAGGCGTTGAACACGGCCGTGAGCACCACGGTCGTGTAGCCCGAGTTGGCGAAGTCGTACATGGCCCAGCCGAAGACCTCGCGCTTGCGCACGCCGGGGTTCAGGAGGGATTGGGGAAAGAGAGGCATGGCGCGGGCCGCGGCCGGCGCCGACGGTTCATAGCCGGGGACGAAGCCGCGTTGCAGGGCTGGACGAGGCCGAGAGTGTGCGGCCTGCGCGCATGCGTACCGGCCCGGGCGCGCCGCGGACGGCGGCTCCGGCCCGGCAAAGCAAGAAGGGCGAGAGGCGCGGCTCGCGCCTCAGACGGAATAAGCCAGCAGCCTCACCGGCTGGCACCACCCATCGGTGCCGAAGCCGCGCCGGACTGCGTACCGGACTTGGCCGGCTTCTTGGCGGGGGCGGCGCCTTCCGCAGCCTTGGCCTCCACCGGCGGCTTGGCGGCCTTGTTGCCGCCGGCGGCCGTGCCCGAAGCCACGGGCTGCGCCGGCTGCGCGGAGGTGGTGCCGGTGCCGGCGCCGGTGGTGGAGCCGGCCGATCCGGTGCTGCTCTGTGCCATCGCGGCGGGCACGAGCGCTGCGAGGGCCAGTGCGCCCAGGCAGCGCGCCAGCGGGCTCGAACGGACGGGGCGATCGGCGGGGGTGGTCATGGCGTTGTCTCCTGCTTCTGCCAATGAAGAAAGCCGGCACGCGATGCGGCACTGGGCCGCGCGTGCTCGTTGAGCAGGGGGCAAATCAGAGTCCCGCCAAGTGGATACGCGGTTCGCAGTCCTGCCCGATGCAAGGCCATGGACGCTGTGCAGCAGACGGAAGACGAAGAAAGAGAGCGGGTACCGCTCGACACGAACCGTAGGAAGCGATCCGCTTGGTGCCCGGAACGGGACTCGAACCCGTAAGCCTTTTTAGGGCGGCGGATTTTAAGTCCGCTGCGTCTACCGATTTCGCCACCCGGGCAGGTCGCCGCGCACGGCGCGGCGGGGAGGCAAGTCGCGCATTATCGCGGCTCGCGGGGCCGTTTCCGGCTCAAGGAATGTTCAGCAGCTTGTGCGTCTGCAAGCCCAGCCGCCAGCGCGGATGCTCCAGGCAGTAGCTCAGCGCCAGCTGCGTGTTGCGCTCGCGCTCCGGGCCGTCCATGGGCTGCAGGATGAAGTGGTCGAAATCCAGTGCCTCGAAGCGCCCCGGCATCGCCTCGGCTTGCGGAAACACCAGCTTCAGCTCATTACCGCGCGTGAGCGCCAGCGGCGCGTCGGACTTGGGGCTGACGCAGATCCAGTCCAGCCCCGCCGGCGCGGGCTGCGTGCCGTTGGTCTCCACGGCGATCTCGAAGCCCCGCGCGTGCAGCGCCTCGATCAGCGGCGCGTCCAGCTGCAGCAGCGGCTCGCCGCCCGTGCACACCACCAGCGGCTTCCCGCCACCGGGCCACTGTGCGGCCACCGCGTCGGCCAACGACGCCGCGTTGGCGAACTTGCCGCCGCCCGGGCCGTCAGTGCCGACGAAGTCCGTGTCGCAGAAGCGGCACACGGCCTGCGCGCGGTCCGCCTCGCGGCCGCTCCAGAGGTTGCAGCCGGCGAAGCGGCAGAACACGGCCGCCCGACCCGCCTGCGCCCCCTCGCCTTGCAGCGTGTAGAAGATTTCCTTGACGGCGTAGGCCATGGCGCGCGCTGCTCGCGTCAGACCGGCAGCGCCGGCGTCGCGGCGCCGACCTGCACCGTGGCGCCGCAGCCGGGCGTCTCGAACAGGTCCACGCGGTCCACCTGCGGCAGCCGCTGGCGCGCCTGCCCCAGCGCCCAGCGCGCCAGCGAGGCCGGGTCGCAGTCCGTCAGGCTCTCGATCTCGTGCAGCGGCTGGTGGTCCAGGGCGCGGAACACCGGGTCGAACAGCCGTTTCACGTCGCCGAAGTCCAGCGTCCAGCCCATCAGCGCGTCCAGCGGCGCCTCCAGGTGCAGCCGCAGCGTGTAGGTGTGGCCGTGCAGGCGGCGCAGCGGGTTGCCCTCGGGCGCACGGCGCAGGCACAGCGCGCTGTCCAGGCTGAACTCCTTCCAGGTACGCCAGCGCCGGCCGTCGTAGCAGGCGCCGCAGGAGGCGGTCTCGAACACCGTCACATGCGCCAGTGTGGGCAGCGCGGGCAGCAGCCGCTCCCAAACCCAGCTCGACAGCATCTCGCTGGTGGGGTTCTCCAGCCCGGGCAGCTCATTGAGGCAAACGTGATGCAGCTGCGCCTGCAGCGGCGCCCAGCCATCGTCGATGGCGTCGTGGTCCACGCCCTGGGCGTGGATCAGCACTTCGAAGCCGTGGCCGTGCATGCGTCCGCACTTGTGGCCTTCCGGCACGTTGGGCAGCCGGTGCGCGGAGTGGAAGGCGTAGCGGCGCCAGGCGTGGGCGCGGCCTTCGGCATCGAGGTCCACGCCACGGTCCGGACGGCTTTGCAGCGCTACCTCCAGCGGCAGCGGCAGCTGTGCGGCGATCCAGCGCGCCAGGCGCTCGTCGCTGGGCTCGGTCAGCACCTCGTTGAGCAGCCGGTAGTCCAGCATGCCCGCCACCTCGCGCAGCTCGGCCTGCAGCCGCTGCACCTCGCCGCCGGGGAAATCGGCCCATCCGGCGGGCAGCTCGCCGCGCACCCGCGCCTGGAAACCATGGCCGTGCAGGTTGCGCGCGCGATGGCTGGGCGGCACCTGTACCAGGCGCCGCGCCGCCTCGAATCCAGCCGACGCCGCATGCCATACCCTGCCGTCCATCACCACCGTACTGCTCCTTGACGCTTTCGCCGCGTGCGCCGTACCGGCACACGCAAAAGGGCGCGAGTCTACGGGCGGCACCGCCGCGCCCGGGATACCGAGCGGGAAGGCCCTTCACGCCGTCGGGCGCCGCGTGCACTTCGCCACACCCACTGCGGCAGGCGCGGCGCGCCTTCAGCCTTCGTGCTCGGCGCGGCGGTCGATGAAGATGTCCCAGGCAGCCATGAACAGCGCCGCGATGACGGGGCCGAGCACGAAGCCGTTCAGCCCGAACACCGCGATGCCGCCGAGGGTGGAGATCAGCACCAGGTAGTCGGGCATCTTGGTGTCCTTGCCCACCAGGACCGGGCGCAGCACGTTGTCCACCAGCCCGATCACCAGCACGCCCCACGCCACCAGCGCGACGCCCTTCCACAGCGCGCCGGTGACCATCAGGTACACGGCCACCGGCGCCCACACCAGCGCCGCGCCCACGGCCGGCAGCAGCGACAGCACCGCCATCACCACGCCCCACAGCATCGCGCCGTGGATGCCCAGGAACCAGAAGGCCAGGCCGCCCAGGGCGCCCTGCACCACCGCCACGACGATGTTGCCCTTCACGGTGGCGCGGATCACGGTGGCGAAGCGCGCCAGCAGCTCGCGCTTGTCCTCCTCGTTGAGGGGGATGGCCTTGCGCACCCGCACGGCCAGCCCGTTGCCGTCGCGCAGCAGGAAGAAGAGCAAATACAGCATCACGCCGAAGGTGATGAGGAAGTTGAAAGTGTCCTGCCCCACGCTCAGCGCGCGCGAGGCCAGCGCCTGCGTGCCGGCGGTCAGCTGCTCGCCCACCCGGGCCTTGAGCCCGGCCAGGTCCGCCAGCCCGAAGCGGTCCAGCAGCCCCGTGAGCCATGCCGGCAGCGCGGCGTAGATCTGCTCGGCGTAGCGGGTGAAGCTGATCTCGCCGCTCTGGATGCGCTGCATCACCCCCAGCGCCTCCTGCACCAGCATCGAGCCCACCACCGCCATGGGCAGGATCACGATCACCAGCACGATCAGCAGCGTCAGCAGCGCCGCGACGTTGGAGCGGCCCTTGAGGTTGACGCGGATGCGCCGCTGCACCGGGGCGAACAGGATCGCCGTCACCACGGCCCAGAACACCGCGCTGTAGTAGGGCAGCAGGATCCAGCCGAAGGCCAGCGTCACCAGCACCAGCAGCCACACCAGCGTGCGGAACTCCAGGCTGCCGCTGCGCGCGCGGGCGTCGATTTCAGGGTCGTCGGGGAGCTGTGTCATCGGGCCTCGCGTGGACAGGGCAACGGGAAGCCGCCACTTTGCATGACGGCCCCTTAGCAAGCCGCGCGCCGGCTCGTTCCGGCCTGAGCTGATCGCCCAACACCCCCTTCCCCGTTCGCCCTGAGCTTGTCGAAGGGCAGGCGCTGACATGCGGGCGTTGCAGGGGCTTCGACAGGCTCAGCCCGAACGGGTGTTGTTTTCCGAGAAAACTGCCTCACTCGTGCCGCAGCGCCTCGATCGGGTCCAACCGCGCCGCGCGCCGCGCCGGGAAGTAGCCGAACAGCACCCCGATGCCGGCCGAGAACACGAAGGCCAGCAGGTTGATGGGCACGTCGAACTGGTAGGGCACCTCCATCAGCCGCGCGCCGGTGACGGAGAAGATGGCCGCCAGCACGATGCCCACCACGCCCCCCAGCGCCGCCAGCGCCACGGCCTCGATCAGGAACTGCAGCAGCACCTCCGCCTCCAGCGCGCCGATGGCCAGCCGCACGCCGATCTCGCGCGTGCGCTCGGTCACGCTCACCAGCATGATGTTCATGATCCCGATGCCGCCCACCAGCAGGCTCACCGCGGCCACCGCGCCCAGCAGCATCGTCATCACGCGCGTGGTGCTGGAGAAGGTCTGCGCCAGCTGCGCGGTGTCGAGCACGTTGAAGTTGTCCTCGTCGCTGGCGCCCAGCTTGCGGCGCTCGCGCAGCAGGTCGCGGATGCCGGCCTTCACCCGCTCGGCGTCGCTGCCCTCGGCCATGGACACCAGGATGGTCTGCACCCGCGTGCTGCCCGTCACCCGGCGCTGCACGGTGGCCAGCGGCAGCAGCACCACGTCATCCTGGTCGTTGCCCATGGCGCCCTGCCCCTTGCTGGCCAGCACGCCCACGATGTCGCAGCTGAACTGCTTCACGCGCAGGCGCTGGCCCAGCACGTCGGCGGGATTGCTGCCGGCGCTGGCGCCGAAGAGCTCGCGCCGGATGGTCTCGCCGATCAGGCACACGGCCGCGCCGGCGCGCTCCTCCGTGTCCTCGAAGCTGCGGCCCGCGGCCAGGCTCCAGTTGTTGGTGAAGAAGTAGTCGTTGGTGGTGCCGGTGACGCTGGTGGCCCAGTTGCGGCCGTTGGCCACCACCGTCACGCCCGAGCGCACCTCCGGCGCCACGGCAGCGATGCCGCCGATCTGGGTGCGCATGGCCGCCACGTCCTCCACCGTGAAGCTGGGCGCGCCCGCGCCCGACGCGCCGGGGCCCAGGCGCTGGCCCGGGCGCACCATCAGCAGGTTCGTGCCCAGGCTCGTGATCTGGTCCTGCACCGCCTGCGTGGCGCCCTTGCCCAGCGTCACCATGGTGATGACGGCGCTCACGCCGATGACGATGCCCAGGATGGTGAGAAAGCTGCGCAGCAGGTGGCGGCGGATCTCGCGCAGCGCCAGCAGCAGGCTGTTCCACAACATCAGCGCGCTCC
>JAEYPG010000654.1 GCA_023410975.1 Pseudomonadota bacterium | reverse complement strand
GCCCCAGGGGCCGGCACGCTTCGAGGTGAGCTGGCTGCCGGCCGGGCTGCGCTGGCTGCCCGCGGGGCGGCAGGACTACTGGGTGGTGGCGCTGGACCCCGACTACCGCGTCGCCGTGGTCAGCGACCGCCAGGGCGCGCTGCAGCGCGTGCTTTCGCGCCAGCCGCAGGTCGATCCGGAGGCCTGGGCAGCGCTGATGGCCGAGATGCGCCAGCGCGGCTTCGAGGTCGGGCGGCTGGTGCCCACGCTGCAGATCGGCACCCGCGCGCCCGGCGCCGCCGGCCGTCCCGCCGTCTGGGCTGCGGCCCCGGTGCACGGCCCGGCGGCGTGAGTGGGCGCACCGCTTGCCTGGAACGGTCGTGTGTCACTTCGATCCAGGAGTCCCGAGATGCTCGATCTGCGCTTGCGCCCCGTTGTTTTCGCCGCTGCTGCCCTGGTGGGCGTGCTCGCCGGCTGCAGCCCGCAGTCCGACGCCAACAAGCCCGCCGAAGCGGTGGTGCGTAACCAGCCCGCGCCGGACGCGGTGACCACCGCCTCCGGTGCCGCGGCCACCGCCTCGGCAGCGATGGGCAACGCGGCCGACAACATCAAGGAAGCGGCGGGGGAGGCCAAGGACAAGGCGGCTGCCGCGACCGAGACCGCCGGCGAGAAGACCGCCGCGGCGGCCGACAAGGCGGGCGAGAAGGTGGCTACGGCAGCGGATGCCGCTGGCGACAAGGTGGCTGCGGCGGCGGCCGCGACCAAGGACAAGGCGGTCGAGCTGGCTGGCGACGCCAAGGAGCTGGCCGGCGACGCCGCCGTCACCGCCCGCGTCAAGACCACGCTGGCCGCCGATGCCAAGCTCAGCGCGCTGGACATCAACGTGGACACCAAAGACGGCGTGGTCAGGCTCACCGGCACCGCTCCCGACAACGCCGCCCGCAACCACGCCACCAACTTGGTCAAGGGCGTCAAGGGCGTGAGCAAGGTGGACAACCAGCTCAAGACCTCGTCCTGAGGCCGCGCAGAGAAAAGGCCCGGAGCGCAGGGGCGGCCCCGGGCCTTTTTCATGGGGTGGCGCCGGTCAGGCCGCCTTCCTCGCCCCTTCCGAGCGCCACTGCGCCATCAGCGCATCCCACTCGCGCCGCGCTGCGGCGAGGTGGCGTGCCTTCACGTGGCCGAAGCCGCGGATCTGCTGCGGGATGCGCGCGATCTGCAGCGCCAGCGGCAGCTTCTGCGCCGTCAGCCCGCCCAGCAGCTCTTCGATGCAGGCACGGTACTGCTCGATCAGGGCGCGCTCCTCGCGCCGCTCCGCCGTGCGGCCGAACACGTCCAGCGCCGTGCCGCGCAGCCCCTTCATGCGCGCCAGCAGCTTCAGGGCGCCGCGCATCCACGGCCCGTAGGACTGCTTCACCGGCTCGCCGCGCGCGTTCTTCTTTGCCAGCAGCGGCGGCGCCATGTGGTGCACCACCTTGAAGTCGCCCTCGAACATGGCGCCGAGCTGCTGCTCGAACACCGGGTCGGTGTGCAGCCGCGCGACTTCGTACTCGTCCTTGTAGGCCATGAGCTTGAACAGGCCCTGCGCCACGGCCTCCGTCAGCCGGGTGCCGGCCAGCGGCTGCTCGGCCTCGCGCACGCGCTGCACGAACTCGCGAAAGCGCTGTGCATAGGCGGCGTCCTGGTAGCCGGTGAGGAAGTCCACGCGGCGCTGGATCAGCTCCTCCAGCGCCGGCCGGCGCACGATGCTGATCACCTGCGCCGCCTGGAACTGTGCCTGCACGGCGGCCAGGTCGTGGGCGCAGCGCCGGCCCCACTCGAAGGCGCGCAGGTTCTTCTCCACCTGCACGCCGTTGAGCTCGATGGCCCGGCGCAGCGAGGCGCGCTGCAGCGGGATGCGCCCCATCTGCCAGGCCACGCCCAGCAGCAGCGGGTTGGTGTAGATCGAATCGCCCAGCAGTTTCACCGCCGCCTGCTCGGCGTCGAAGGCGAACAGCCGCTCGTGCCCGACCTGCTGTGCGATCGTGTCCTGGCACGGGCCCAGCGGAAACTGCCAGTCGGGCTGGTGCACGAAGGCCGCCGTGGGCGCGCCGTGGCTGTTGAGCGCCACGCCGGTGCGGCCCGGGTGCATCACCGCCAGCGTCGTCGGCAGCGCCGCGACGATGGCGTCGCAGGCGATCACGAGGTCGGCCTTGGCCGTGTCGACCTTGGTGGTGTGGATGGCCGCGGCCGAGTCGGCGATCTGCACGTGGCTCCAGGTGGCGCCGCCCTTCTGCGCCAGGCCGGCGGCGTCCTGCGTGACGATGCCCTTGCCCTCCAGGTGCGCCGCCATGCCCAGCAGCTGGCCGATGGTGATCACGCCCGTGCCGCCGATGCCCGCCACCACGATGCCCCAGGCCTGCGCGGCGGGCGGCAGCGCCGGCTCGGGGATGGGCGCCAGCGCCTCGGGGTCCTGCGCCTTGTCGGGCTTGGGCTTCTTCAGCGTGCCGCCTTCCACCGTCACGAAGCTCGGGCAGAAGCCCTGCGTGCACGAGTAGTCGAGGTTGCAGCTGTTCTGGTTGATGCGGCGCTTGCGGCCGAACTCGGTTTCCACCGGCTCCACCGACAGGCAGTTGCTCTTGTCGCCGCAGTCCCCGCAGCCCTCGCACACGGCCTCGTTGATCACCACGCGCTTGGCCGGCTCCTGCATCGTCCCGCGCTTGCGGCGGCGGCGCTTTTCAGTCGCGCAGGTCTGGGCGTAGATCAGCACCGTGCAGCCGGCGATCTCGCGCAGATCGCGCTGCACGGCGTCGAGCTCGGTGCGCTCGCGCACCGTGACGCCGTCGGCCATGCCGGGCATGGCGCGGTAGGCCTCCGGCGTGTCGGTGACGATGACGATGCGCTTCACGCCCTCGGCGCGCAGCTCCTGCGTCATTTCCGGCACGCGCATCTGTCCTTCCACCGGCTGCCCGCCGGTCATGGCCACGGCGTCGTTGAACAGGATCTTGTAGGTGATGTTCACGCCGGCGGCGATGGCCTGCCGGATCGCCAGCAGCCCGCTGTGCTGGTAGGTGCCGTCGCCCAGGTTGGCGAACACGTGCGGCTCGGTGGTGAAGGGCGCCTGGCCCACCCAGGGCACGCCTTCGCCGCCCATCTGCGTGAAGGTGCTGGTGGAGCGGTCCATCCACGTGACCATGTAGTGGCAGCCGATGCCTGCCACGGCGCGCGAGCCCTCGGGCACGCGGGTGCTGGTGTTGTGCGGGCAGCCGCTGCAGAACCAGGGCTTGCGCTCGGCCGGCGCGGCCGCGCCGGGGGCGGCCAGCGCCGCCAGGCTGCGCTCCTTGGCTTCGAGCACCGCGAGCCGCGCATCCATGCGCGCGGCGGTGTCGGCGTCCACGCCCAGCTTCTTCAGCCGCCGGGCGATGGCCTTGGCGATGATGGCCGGCGTGAGGTCGGCCTGCGCGCGCAGCAGCCAGTTGCCGCTGGGGTTGGGCCGGCTCCACTCGCCGCCGCTCACGTCCCCTTCGGGCTCGTCGAACTTGCCCAGCACGTTGGGGCGCACGTCGGGGCGCCAGTTGTAGAGCTCCTCCTTGAGCTGGTACTCGATGACCTGGCGCTTCTCCTCCACCACCAGGATCTCCTGCAGCCCCTGTGCGAAGGCGCGGGTGATGTTGGCCTCCAGCGGCCACACCACGTTGACCTTGTGCAGCCGGATGCCGAGGCGCCCGCAGGCGTCCTCGTCCAGCCCCAGGTCGGCCAGCGCCTGGCAGGTGTCGTTGAAGGCCTTGCCGCTGGCGATGATCCCGAAGCGGTCGTTCGGGCCCGAGATCACGTCGTGGTTGAGGCGGTTGGCGCGCACGTAGGCCAGGGCCGCGTACCACTTGTAGTCCATCAGCCGCGCGTCCTGCACCAGCGGCGGGGCGGGCCAGCGGATGTGCAGGCCGCCGGGCGGCATCTCGAAGTCCTCGGGCAGCACGATGCGCACGCGCTCGGGGGCGATGTCCACCGTGGTGCTGGACTCCACCACCTCCTGGATCGTCTTCATCCCCACCCACAGCCCCGAGAAGCGGCTCAGCGCCCAGGCGTGCAGGCCCATGTCCAGGATGTCCTGCACGCTGGACGGAAAGAACACCGGCAGCCCGCAGGCCTTGAACACGTGGTCGCTCTGGTGCGGCGCGGTGGAGCTCTTGGCCACGTGGTCGTCGCCGGCCACCGCGATCACGCCGCCGTGGCGCGCCGTGCCGGCCAGGTTGGCGTGCTTGAACACG
Source organism: Pseudomonadota bacterium (assembly GCA_023410975.1). Classification (GTDB taxonomy): domain Bacteria; phylum Pseudomonadota; class Gammaproteobacteria; order Burkholderiales; family Burkholderiaceae_C; genus Azohydromonas. The sequence goes on along the minus strand of JAEYPG010000654.1, from coordinate 2,047 downwards.
TCCACGCTGCGGTCCACGCCCGGACCCTTGCCGTACCACAGGCCGAACACGCCGTCGTGCTTGCGCTTGTCCGGGTAGAGGTCCAGTTGCTGCGTGCCCCACACCGCCGTCGCCGCCAGCTCCTCGTTCACCCCGGGCTGGAACACCACCTGGTGCGCCGCCAGGTGCTTCTTGGCGGACCACATTGCCTGGTCCACGCCGCCCAGCGGGCTGCCGCGGTAGCCGCTGAGGAAGCCGGCCGTGTTGAGGCCGGCCATGGCGTCGCGCTGCTGCTGCAGCATCGGCAGCCGCACCAGCGCCTGCACGCCGCTCATGAAGGCGCGTCCGCGCTCCAGCGCGTACTTGTCTTCCAGCGTGACTTTCTCCAGGGCCAGTCGCACGGCTTCGGGCAGGGGGGCGTTCATCGTGGCGGCTCCTTCCAAAGGGGGTGATCGAATCGCGGCAGTCTAGGTTTCAAGCCGCGGCAAGGGCTTTCGTTCTTTGCCGGGATGCTAGGGGTCTGCGCAAGAATCTTTCTCTGAAGCATTCATTGGAGAAAAGATGGCCTCGAAAACTGGTAATTCAGGGAAAACCCGCAGCGCAAGCGGCCCGTCCGCCGCGGGAGCTGGGTACCCCCTTGCGGGGGCATCGGCCGTGCCGGCGGGGGAGGGCGCGGCGGCACCGGTGACGGCCGCCGGCGTGGCGGGGCTGGACCGCTACGACGTGGCGATCCTGGACGAGCTGCAGCGCGACGCGCGGCTGTCCAACGCCGAGCTGGCCGAGCGCATCGGTCTGTCGGCGGCACCGACCTGGCGCCGCGTCAAGGCGCTGGAGCAGCGCGGCGTGATCACGGGCTACCGCGCCGAGATCGACCGCCGCCGCATTGGGCTGGGCGTGCTGGCCTTCGTGCGCGTGGACGCCGACCGCAACACCGGCACCGCCACGCGCGAGCTGGAGGAGGCGCTGCGCCGGCTGCCCGAGGTCACCGCGTGCCACTACATCAGCGGCGCGGGCACCTTCGAGCTGCAGGTCATGGCCACCGACCTCGACGCCTTCGCGCGCTTCGCCACCCACACTCTGCTGAACCTGCCCCACGTGAAGGACATCCACACCAGCTTCTCACTGGGCGAGGTCAAGGCCGGCGCGGCCCTGCCGCTGTCGCACCTGGGCGCGCGGGCCTCGGGCGCCCGCCCGGGTTGACAAACTTGCTTAAGGATTTCCCCTGGCATGGGGCTTGCGCTGAAGACGCACATGTTTCCCCTTGCTGCCAATTCCCCGCATCCCGAGCGCAACGCTCGGCTTCCCGAGGGCGCACCACGCCGTAGCCCCTGCACCGGACTGGACCGCCTGTCCGCACGTTCGCAGGGCGAGGGCACCGTGGCGGTGCCGATGGCGGGACGAGGGGCCGGAGCCCTGGCATGAACGCCCTGTACCACCCCGACGGCGACACCCTGGCGCGGCTGCGCGGGCTGCTGCAGCACACCGAGGCGCAGCACGCGCGCACGCAGGCGCGGCTGGCGCAGCAGCTCCATGGCGAGCTGGGCGCGCTGCTGGTGGCGGTGAAGCTGGAGCTGGGCTGGGTCGAGCGCCGCCTGGAGGAGCAGCCCGACCTGGCGACCAAGTGCGCCAGCCTGGGTGGCCTGCTCGATGCGGCGGTGGAGAACCTCAACCGCGTGGCGACCTCGCTGCGCCCGCGGCTGCTGGAGTGGCCGGGGCTGTGGGCGGCGCTGGAGTGGCAGGCGCAGGACTTCGCGCAGCGCCACGGCCTGCAGGCCGACGTGCGCATGCACGTGCAGGCCGGCGCGGAGCTGCCCCCTTCGGCGCAGGACTGGGCCGACGCGGTCTACCGCAGTGCCGACGCGCTGCTGGACAACGTGGCGCGCCACGCGCAGGCGAGCACGCTGCGCGTGCGGCTGTACGTGGAGGCTCCGCCGGCGGGGCTGGCGATGCTGGAGATCGGCGACGACGGCGTGGGCTTCGAGCCCGCGGCGCTGGCGCGCGGCTGGGGCCTGCTGGCGCTGCGCGAGCGCGTGGCGCACTGGGGCGGGCGGCTCACGCTGGCGAGCGT